>QKCF01000369.1 GCA_003246935.1 Sunxiuqinia sp.
CAAATATTAATCGATTCCTCCGATTTAATTTATCTTTACATGGATGAAGACGGTTCTGCCTATATCGATCTCAATGCTTCGAGCTACTTTGGGGAGCTTACCTACCAGGTTGAATATGATCGGTTGAAAGGTGATCCGTTTCCCTGGTTATATCTCGACCCCGAAACACTGAAAAGAGAAGTAGAAAAGGCAGGCCTGAAAATAGAATCCATTGACGAGGGTGATCACTACGATTACCTGGCAACGATCAAACATGCATAAGTTTTATGAACCAGAATCAATATCGCTCGCTAAGTTCAAATGAAATTGAACTACTAAAAAAACAAAATTGCCAGGCTGACGATTGGAATCAAATCCTGGTAACCGACAAGTTCGACACCGATCGCTTCATGAGTGTACAGTTTAGTGGCAAAACCACAATTGGAGTACAAAATGAAGATATTGAGCTTTACGGCGGCGTAAAAAAGCAGTGCGGAGTTTACAACGCACACCTCCACAATTGTGATATCGGCAACAACGTTTACATCAATCACATCAAAAACTACATTGCCAATTATACCATTGAAGATCACGTCATCATCGACAACACAGATATGTGTGCCGTTGAAGGTGAAAGTACATTTGGCAACGGAACTAAAGTTGAAGTATTGGACGAAACCGGAGGTCGAACAGTTGTTATATACGATGAACTATCGGCCCACCTCGCTTACATTATGGCCTATTACAAACATCGCCATGATGTAATTTGCAAGGTAGAGTCGATGATTAACACCTATTGCCGGACTATTCAATCCTGTAAAGGTGTGATTGGCAAGTACACAAAAATTTTCAACTGCAAAGAACTCCGGGATGTAAGAACCGGCCCATACGCCCAAATTAACGGAGCCAGCAGTTTGAAAAACAGCTCGATTAACTCGACTCAATCAGCTCCGGTGATCATTGGACACGATGTCAATCTAAAGAACTCCATTATTTCATCGGGCACAGAGATTACCGATGGTGCTATCGTTGCCAACTGCTTTATTGGACAAGGTTGCTCAATTGGAGCTCAATACTCGGCTCAAAATTCGCTATTTTTCGCTAACTGCCAAGGATTTCACGGTGAAGCCTGCGCTGTTTTTGCGGGACCATATACTGTTACCCACCACAAATCGACCTTACTGATTGCCGGTATGTTTTCGTTCTGTAATGCAGGGAGTGGCTCCAACCAAAGTAATCACATGTACAAGTTGGGGCCGATTCATCACGGAATTGTGGAACGTGGATCAAAAACCACAAGCGACTCTTACCTGCTCTGGCCGGCCAAAATTGGCGCTTTCACGCTGGTTATGGGCCGTCACTATAAAAACTCCGATACTTCGGATATGCCTTTCTCCTACCTCATTGAGAAAAACGACGAAAGTTGGCTGGTTCCGGGTGTAAATCTTCGCAGTGTCGGCACGATTCGTGATGTACTGAAATGGCCAAAACGAGACAAACGCACTGATGAACACCAACTGGATTGCATTAATTTTAACCTACTGAGTCCATTTACTATTCAAAAAATGGCTCACGCTATTGGTATCCTGCACCAGATTAGACATATTTCCGGGGAAACCACAGAAGAATTTTCATACAACAATACTAGAATAAAGCGGGATGCCCTTCAAAAAGGACTGAAACTATACGATATGGCTGTCATGAAGTTTATTGGTAACTCAATAATTACCCGCCTGAATAAAGCTAAAATAAAAGATACAGAAGACTTAGCTGAATGCCTGAAACTGCAGGACAACATTGGTACCGGCGACTGGATTGACCTTTCGGGCCTGATAGCTCCAAAAGATGAGATCGTAAAACTTTTGGAAGGAATTGAAAACGAGACAGTCACAAACCTGAAAACGATTGATGAATTCTTCAGAAGCCTTCACCAAAACTACTACGAATACGAATGGAACTGGACAGTACGCTTCATTGAATCCTATCTGAAAAAGCCGATTGCAGAATTTACGCTAGAAGAATTAATCGAACTGATTAAGAAATGGCGCGAGAGCGTGGTCGAACTTGACCAAATGCTGTACGAAGATGCCAAGAAAGAATTCCGTTTAGACTCGATGACCGGCTTCGGCATTGACGGTGACATGCAGATCAAACAAAAAGACTTCGAGCAAGTACGGGGCCGTTTTGAGGAGAATGACTTTGTAAAAGAGGTCCTTCATCACATCGAACGGAAAACCAAACTTGGAGAACGTGTAATCAACCAACTACAACAAATAACCATCAAAAATTAGGAAGAAAAAGCAATGAGACTAATTATTCAAAACAATTATGAAGAGCTATCGAAATGGACAGCTAATTATATTGCACGAAAAGTTCAGCTGGCTGCACCCACTGCAAATAAGCCTTTCGTTTTGGGCTTACCAACCGGCTCGTCTCCTTTGGGTGTCTATAAAGAGTTGATTAAACTACATCAGAATGGAGTGGTTAGCTTCAAACATGTAGTCACCTTCAACATGGATGAATATGTTGGTATCCCCAAAGATCATCCTCAAAGTTACCATACGTTTATGTGGGAAAACTTCTTTAACCACATCGATATTCAAGAAGAAAATGTCAATATACTGAACGGTAACCCTGAGAATCTAAAAGAAGAATGTGCTCGCTATGAACAAAAAATGAAAGACCTTGGTGGTATCGACCTGTTTCTCGGTGGTATTGGTCCCGACGGACACATTGCCTTCAACGAGCCCGGCTCATCGTTAGCATCGCGCACCCGAGACAAAGAGCTGAATTACGACACGATCGTTGCAAACTCTCGTTTCTTTGAAAACGATGTAAATAAAGTACCTAAGCTAGCCCTGACCGTGGGTGTAGCTACCGTGATGGATGCTAAAGAAGTATTGATTATTGTAAACGGACTAAATAAAGCTCGTGCACTGAAACATGCAGTAGAAGAAGGTGTAAACCATATGTGGACAATAAGCGCCCTGCAACTACACCCCAAAGGTATGATTGTATGTGACGAACATGCCACTTACGAGTTAAAAGTCGGAACTTACAAACATTTTAAATCAATAGAAGAAGCTAATCTTAGTGCAGAGAAACTTCTCGAAAGCGATTTGATTTGGTAAATAGTTTTCCAAACTACATGAAACACAAAAGCCACAATTTTCGCAATTGTGGCTTTTCAATTTCTTTGTTATACCCAAATACCTTTTTTAGGAGGGTTACCGTATGATTCAAAATTATCACCGTTTTCGTTCAGAACCTCTTTAAGCTCTTCTACCGTAAAATCGAAGCCATCTTCTTTAGCTAGCTCCACAAATTTTTCTTCAGAAAAGGTGTTATCATACTTAACACGGAATTGGCGATCATCAGCACCTTTATCCAATAAATCTAAAACGGCTTTCTTTGACATCTCTATAAAGTTTAAAAAGTTAGTGATAGTCCAAATATAATAACAAATGCTTTTTGACATTTCGATTAACAAATGAAATTTAATCTACCATTAAGTAAATTTAACACACGAATAAATTCCAATTCGATGCATATCAAATCACACACAGCTATAAAAGTCATAACAATTGTGAGAATATGAATCGCTCTTTTATACAAAATCCGGAAATGAACAGATACAAAATAGAACAGTACACAAAAAAAAGCCACTATCCTCTCGGACAGTGGCTTTTGCCATATATTGGATGGTTTTTTTATTCAGCAGAAGCTTCTTCTTTTGCTGTAGAGAAGTCCATTGCAGCCAAACGTTTGTAACCAGCCAAACGCCATTTTGCATTTTCTTCAGAAGCAGCAAACAATTCAGCAGCCTGCTCAGGGAATGATTTCATCAATGAAGTGTAACGAACCTCACCCTTCAAGAAATCCTGGAACTTGCTCCAATCAGGTTCTTTAGAATCCAGAACGAATGGGTTTTGACCTTCAGCTTCCAACATTGGGTTGTAGCGGTATAGGTGCCAGTAACCTGCTTCAACTGCCTTTTTCTCTTCTTCTTGTGATTTACCCATGCTCGCACGCAAACCGTGGTTGATACAAGGAGAATAAGCAATGATCAATGATGGTCCTGGGTAAGCTTCTGCTTCACGCAAAGCTTTCAGATATTGGCCTTGGTTAGCACCCATAGCAACTTGAGCTACATAAACGTAACCGTAAGACATTGCCATCATACCCAAGTCTTTTTTACGTACTTTTTTACCAGAAGCAGCGAATTTAGCAACAGCACCAACCGGAGTAGATTTAGAAGCCTGACCACCAGTGTTTGAGTAAACCTCAGTATCCATTACCAATACGTTTACATCTTCACCTGAAGCCAACACGTGATCTAAACCACCGTAACCGATGTCGTACGCCCAACCGTCACCACCAAATACCCAAACTGATTTTTTAGCCAGGTATTTTTTCAGGCCTAAGATTGCTTTAGCGTATTCTGCATCGTTTCCTTCCAACACAGTAACTACAGCCTTAGAAATTTCAGTTGTTTTTTCGCCATCTTCTTTAGCTTCGATCCAAGCGTTAAATGCAGCAGCAACTTCGTCGCTAACGCCAGCAGCAATAGCTTCTTTCATTACAACTTCGATGCGATCGCGTTGAGCGTTTACACCTTCAGACATACCGAAACCGTATTCTGCGTTGTCTTCGAACAATGAGTTAGCCCAAGCTGGACCGTGACCACTTTGGTTGTGTTTACAGTAAGGAGTTGAAGGAGCTGAACCACCATAAATTGAAGAACAACCTGTAGCGTTGGCAACCATCATACGCTCACCGTACAACTGAGTGATCAATTTCACATATGGAGTTTCACCACAACCAGCACAAGCACCAGAGAACTCGAATAATGGTTGAGCGAACTGTGAGTTTTTAACTGATTTGTTTTTGTCAACAACAGTTTCTTTGTAAGTAACTTTTTTCGCCATGTATTCCCAACGAGCAACTTCAGCATCTTGCGTACCCAGAGGTTTCATTTCAAGAGCTTTAGTTTTTGCAGGACAAACGTCAGCACAGTTACCACAACCAGTACAGTCATTCACTGAAACCTGAATGCGGAAGCTTAATCCGTCGAATTGTTTTGTTGGAGTAGCTACGCGAGTTTCAGTACCGGCAGGAGCAGCTTCAACTTCTTCTTTTGTCATCAGGAACGGACGAATCGCAGCGTGAGGACAAACGTAAGCACATTGGTTACATTGGATACAGTTGTCAGCTTGCCATTCAGGAACGTTAACAGCGATACCACGCTTTTCGAAAGCAGAAGTACCTTGTTCGAAAGTACCATCTTCGTAACCTACGAAAGTAGATACAGGAAGGTCGTTACCTTTTTGAGCGTTGATCACATCAACAAATTTGCTGATATATTCAGGACGATCAGTTGCAGCAACTTCTTCTTCCAATTTGATGTTTTTCCATTCAGTAGGAACAGCTACTTCAGTAACATTAACACCACCTGCGTCAACAGCAGCGTAGTTCATGTTAACGATTTTCTCACCTTTTTTACCGTAAGATTTTACGATCGCTTTCTTCATTTCTTCAACAGCTTTTTCGTAAGGAATTACGCCTGTAATTTTGAAGAATGCAGATTGCATGATGGTGTTTGTACGAGTTCCCAAACCAAGTTCTTCACCCAGTTTAGTACCGTTGATGATATAGAATTTGATTTCGTTTTCAGCCAGATAACGTTTCATGTGATCTGGTAAACGTTTTTTAGTTTCTTCTTCGTCCCAAATAGAGTTCAACAAGAAAGAACCGCCTTTTTTCAGACCTTTCAATACATCGTAAAGGTGCAGGTAAGCAGGAACGTGGCAAGCAACGAAGTCAGGAGTTGTTACCAAATATGTTGAACGGATTTCGCTGTCGCCGAAACGCAAGTGAGAACATGTGAAACCACCTGATTTCTTAGAGTCATACTCGAAGTAACCTTGACAATATTTGTCAGTAGATCCACCGATGATTTTGATTGAGTTTTTGTTCGCACCTACAGTACCGTCAGAACCTAAACCGTAGAATTTAGCTTCGTAGATATTTTCAGGAGAAATTTTGATTTCAGCTTTCAACGGAAGTGATTTGAAAGTCACATCGTCGTTGATACCTAAAGTGAAACCGTTTTTAGGCTCGCTCATTGCCAGGTTCTCGTAAACAGCCAGGATCTGAGATGGAGTAGTATCTTTTGAACCTAAACCGTAACGACCACCTACAACCATAGGAGCATTTTCTTTTCCGTAGAACAAGTCTTTTACATCCAGGTACAATGGTTCACCGTTTGCTCCAGGTTCTTTACTGCGATCCAAAACAGCGATACGTTTCACTGATTTAGGAAGTGCATCCATGAAGTATTTAACGCTGAACGGACGATACAGGTGAACTGACATCAAACCAACTTTTTGACCTTGAGTAGCCAAGTAATCGATAGTTTCTTTGATTGTTTCAGTTACAGAACCCATAGCGATGATGATGTTTTCAGCATCTTCAGCACCATAGTAATTGAATGGGTGATATTCACGACCAGTTAATTTACTGATTTCAGCCATGTAACCCTCAACGATATCAGGAACTGCATCGTAGAATGGGTTACAAGCTTCACGAGCCTGGAAGAAAATATCAGGGTTTTGTGCAGTACCACGAGTTACAGGAGTTTCAGGATTCAATGCGCGATCGCGGAATGCCTGAACTAAGTCCATGTCAACCAACGGACGAATGTCTTCAGTATCCAAGTACTCGATTTTTTGAATCTCGTGAGAAGTACGGAATCCGTCGAAGAAAGACAAGAAAGGTACGCGAGATTTCAAAGTAGATAAGTGAGAAACACCAGCCAAGTCCATTTCTTCTTGTACTGAACCGGCAGCCAACATTGCGAAACCAGTTTGACGAGCAGCGTACACGTCAGAGTGGTCACCGAAAATGTTCAAAGCGTGAGATGCCAATGCACGGGCACTTACGTGGAAAACTGTAGGCAACAATTCACCTGCAATTTTATACATGTTAGGGATCATCAACAATAACCCCTGAGAAGCAGTGTAAGTTGACGTTAAAGCACCTGACTGCAATGCACCGTGAACAGCACCGGCAGCACCAGCTTCTGATTGCATTTCAGCCAAACGTACTGGACGTCCGAACAAGTTTTTCATTCCTTTTGCTGCCCATTCATCTACGTACTCAGCCATTGTTGATGACGGAGTAATAGGATAAATACAGGCAACTTCACTGAACATGTAACTCATATACGCTGCTGCGTAGTTACCGTCACATGTAACATACTTCTTTTGTTTTGCCATTTTTATTCAAGTTAGTTTTTACAATTTATTTATTCAATTCTCAAATTCATTCAATACAAAAAACCGAAAAGCCAAAGCGGAATAACGTTATCCCGTCCCTCCTCTATCATATCAGCGGCAGCATAACTTTCAGCATCAACAGATTCGGTATATTTTCCCCCCACAATAAACTCATATTGACCATCAATCATAAAATCAGCTTTTTCCGAGCTTTTCACCAAGTGATGAAAATTCAACTGATTGTAGAAGAAAGTCGTCCGCAAATTCCGGTTATTAATATTGTCCGGATCTACAGCATACAGAATATTGGTATTGTGGGCATAAACCAGATCAGGCTTTTTCAACTGATCCTCGTCACCATTGGAATAAAGCAAGTTAATTAACCGCGCATTTTTCAGATAGCGCAAGTAATTCATAATTGTTGCGCGCGATGTTTCCACATCAACGCTCAGCTTGCTTACATTAGGTGAAAATGGTACCTGGCTACATATAATCTGTAACAGTTTACGCAGCTTCGGTAAATATTTTAATTCAATCTGATTCAAATAAGTAACATCAATCTCCAAGGCCAAATTGACGTGTTTCAACAGCGACTCTCGATAAAACGATTTGCTATTTAAAAAATAAGGATAGTATCCAGTTTCGAGGTATTCATTAAAATAGGCCAACGGTTTTACAACATTGGTAATTTCAGCAGCAATCTCAATATGATTAGCCAAGATATCTTCCAATTTATAGGCTGAAAAATTGAAGTTTCCTTTATAATTCAAATACTCTCGAAAAGACAAGCCTACCAGATTGTAAACTTTCACGATGCCTTTTAACTCGTCATGCCCTTCGATGACACGCAAAACAGGCGATGATGAAAAGATAACTTGAAGATCCGGAAAATTATAGTAGCAATCACGCAACTCAACATCCCATTCCGGATATTTATGAATTTGATCCAGAATCAAGACTTTACCGCCTTTCTTATAGAACTCGTCGGCGAAGTTGTAAATTTTCCGTTTGGTGAAGTAGAAATTATTCAGGTTGACATACAGACAAGACTTGTCATCACTAAATCGTTCTTTGACAATATCTAAAAGGAAGGTCGTTTTGCCAACGCCACGAAAACCCTTAATGCAAATTAAGCGCTCAGACCAATCGATTTCGTCCATCAATCCCCTTCTCAGGAACTCTTTTGGAGTATCGGTTAATGATTGGTGTATCTGAAGCAGGTTTTCCATCCTTTTTATAATTTATGCAAACAAAAGTAGACAGAAAATCCATTTTTTTGCTATCCAGAGATAACAAAAACACACTAACAATGCTATTTATAATTATTAAAAATAAGAAATAGCTGCAATGATTAGAAAGCAACGGAAGACACGGCTACTAGTATTCAATCGATTGCACAAATTATTGATACGTTAATTTTCAGGCAAAATCGGTTTTGTATGTGTCCCAATTAAAATAACAGCAGGCATCGGTGGCTCATTTTTTGCCAAAAAATTATCCAAATTACCCATATCTGTAGCGAAAATTTGTTGATCGTGATGTCCTACCCGACTCACTATTTGCAGAGGAGTATGTACATCAACTTCGCGCTCTGTCAAAGCTGAAGCCAAAAGCTGTAAATTTTTCAATCCCATGTAAACCATCACTGGCGCATTAGCCTTCAAAACAGAGGCGACAGTGTCGATATCGTCGAAGCCACCATCACGTTTATGGCCGGTATAAAAAAGTGCCATACTATTTTCTCCACGCAATGTGACAGGGATATGAAAAGCTGTTGCTGCAGCCAATCCTGCTGTTATTCCCGGCACAACCTCTACATTCAAATTTTCTGACAAACAAAACTCCAACTCTTCGGCGCCACGTCCAAATATAAACGGGTCACCAGCCTTCAGCCGGACAACCTTTAGCCCCTGCAAGGCATACTTTTTTAACAGCTCATGAATTTTATCTTGACGCTTCGATTGGTGCTGACCATCCTGATAATGCTTTCCGGCATAGATCTTTAAAGTATGCTCAGTCGCCATTTGCAGAACTTCATCGCCATGCAGCGCATCATATAATATTACGTCAGCCTGTTGGATACGACGCAAAGCTTTTACAGTCAACAAATCCGGATCACCAGGACCCGCGCCAACAATTGAAATCAAATGTTCTTTCAACATGATAGAATAAGATATAGCAGATTCGACCAAAGGTCTGCTTGTGAATTGATGCTAAATTGTGGTATTCAGATAGTCTACCGGACTAGGGTATTTAAATTCATAATCGAGATAACGCATCAGCTTGCTACTGTCAACAATCTTGAAACGCTCTTCCCCATCAACAAATTCCGGAGCAGATATTCCTGAAACTTCGGAAGCCTTTTGATAGAAGTCCTTTCGGGTAGGGTGCTCAGGACAACAAGCATTGAAGGTTTCGCCCCAGGCATTTTGCCGAATGATTTCCATGATAATTTGAATACAATCGTCCTGATGGATTAAATTAACAGGCTTATTGCCATCCACCGCTGTTTTCTTGCGAACCAAGAAGCGAGCAGGATTTCGATCAGCTCCAATTAAACCGCCAAATCGGATGATGGTTGTTTCAAAGTGACGATTCAATCGAAATTGGTTTTCTGCATCAACCAGTGCCTTACCGGAAGCCTTCTCCGGAAACACGATATCTGTTTCACGAGCCAGACCTCCTGACTCGCCGTACACAGACGTCGAGGAAATGAAAATAACCTTCTTTACTCCCAACTTTTCAATCTGCTGAATCAAATGGCTGATTTGTG
>QKCF01000373.1 GCA_003246935.1 Sunxiuqinia sp.
ACAATACAACGAACCTTCTACTAAATGTTCGTCAATGGCTTTGGCAATAGTTCCATCTATATATTTGTGGAAGGTGAGCAAGGCTTTTGGTAAGTTCCCGTAATTAAGTCCTTTTTCAGATAATAAAAAGTCAATTACGCTCTTATCCTTATCTTTTATGAGATGATCTGCATCTTTTTTTAGTAGGGCTTTCAATTCATCGTAGAATGCAAATTTGGTGATGCCTTGATAGAACTTTTGAATATCCTCATTCGTGCTATCTATCTGTCCTTCTGAGAAATTGTACAATGTTTTAAACATCCGGCTTGCCGCACCTGATGTAGGAACAAACTTGACTAACTGCTTGCCGATACTTGCATTTTCATATTTGGATATGTGCTTTTCTAATTGCTCCTTGGACAACTTCAACAATCCATTTCCTTCTGATACTGTGTTGTATAGTTCAAGATCAGGAAATCCGGTTACAAAGCGTTGGAGTTGAGATTGCACGTCTTCAGGCAGCTTACCAAGAGCGCTTATTTGTGCTAAATCTTGTTGCGTAAATTCCATAAGGTATTCTAGTTAGTGAATCTTTAGTTAATGGTCGTTTTTTTACCTTGAAGATATAGTATTCCAATGTTTGAGAAAAATTAAACAGCGATATTTCGTGCATGTCGCGCTGTTTTATTCTTTGTCTATTTTTAGAATATCTTCAGCAAATCTGATCGTAGCTTCTTCAACTTCATGTTGTGTTTTCGAATACATTTCACATCCAATCACATGCACACCGGCGTCAAATGCCTGCTTTTGTTTCATTTCGACGGGTGTTCCCAGTTCGTCGAACATTTCCAAAGCTGCATCAACCCGAACAATCGGATCCTGATGCTTTTCGTCTTTAAAATAGTAGCCTAGGAAAACAGGAGTTTTCACTTTTCCAAATACTTCTTCAGTCATAGTCAAATCAACTAGTTGCTGCAAGTACACGATGGCTTCTAGACGATAATAACAATTCCAGTATTTGCATTTCTGGTCATCTCGCTCGCTGTTTACATACCGGTATTTATGATGAAATATTTGACGGGCAATTTGCAATCCCCAAGGTTTTGAGAGTAAAAATGCACCTGCATTATTGATGGCAACATTCGGTGAAAGTAAGACGAGCGCATCAACCAAATCAGGGAAATCAGCAGCCAGTTTTAAGGATAAGGTCCCTCCGGTAGAAGTACTCATGATTATAACTTTTTTGCCCAGAAGATGGGCTATTCGCAATGCTTTTTTAGCTGAATCGTAAAGGCGATCCGGAGTCATATCTTCCAATGGTTCGGGAACATCCAATCCATGCGACGCAAGGCGTGGAAGGTAGGCGTTCATTCCGAAATGGGAGGCAAAATTGACGTGAGTTGGGAATCCTTCCATGCGCGATGAGGAAAAACCGTGTAAATAAAGCAGGCACCAGTCTGTTTGCCCTCGTAAACTATCGTTTGCCCATACAACGATGCTTCCGTTACCCGGCTTCACTGGCAGTTTACGTTCTTTGTCTGTAAGATATTGATCGAGCTTATCAAGTTGTACTTCAATTTTGGGTAACTCTTTTGTTAGTGCCGGCGTTGGAAACTCCGGGCCAATAACATATAAAAAAGCCAGAAATAGAATTACAGTCAGAAGGATTCGTAAAATACGATTCATGATTCTTTTTGCTTACGAATTTAACACCGTATCCCATTAAATAAAAAATCAATAAACAAATATGCTAATAGTACCCTTTAAATGAGATGATAAGTTCAGTTTCATAGTTTACGCGTTCAGGGAATACCTGATTTTTATGATTCAATCATCTTTCGAAGGACTTTATAGTCTATTTTTCCGGTGCCTAAAAGGGGTATTTCGTCTAATTCAATGATGCGTTTTATTTTGGCGATTGGAGCCACCCCATTTTTAATCAGGAAACTGTTTATTTCATCAAGGTCGAATGGTCGAATTGCAAACAAAACAATCTGAGGTGGCGTAACCTTGTCGGAACCTTCCACCGCAAGGACCTGCTGTTCTTCTTCCCCGTATTTCCCAATCATGATTTTTTCGATGAAGGGCAAGCTAATCATTTCACCAGCGATTTTTATAAAACGTTTCAGACGCCCTGTAATGAAAAGGTATCCTTCACTATCCAAATAACCTAAATCGCCGGTTTTGTACCAGTATTTGCCATCAATCAGTTCGAATGGATTTGATTCGACTTCTCCAAGATATCCACTAAAAACATTATTGCCTCGCACGTAGATCATGCCCGCTTGGCCTGTTTGACAAGGCAGCCCTGTTGCCAAATCAACAATCAGCCCTTCAACACCATGAATGAATTTTCCAACACTGTTTAGTTTTTGCTTTTCTGTTGGATTGATTGTTAGTACCGGCGCACACTCAGTAATCCCATAGCCTTCAAGCAACCGCGCGTCGTTTGTAAGTCGATCAAAAAGTTCTTTTAAGGCAGGAGGCATCGCTTCGGCACCACTAATGACGTATCTTACCGATTTAAAGAAATAAGAGGTTCCTTTTCCCAGCATCAGTTTTAAAAAGCCGGGTGTTCCCAGCAGGATATTTGCTTTGGTATGTTTTAAGATTTTGAGAACTTCACGAGCATCAGTCGGATTGGGAGTGTATGCGACTTT
>QKCF01000031.1 GCA_003246935.1 Sunxiuqinia sp.
CTTTCGAAAAATTGGCTTTTTCTTCCTTGATTGTCTTATTGTATTGGTTAACAGGAATTGGCTTGAAGGTTACCTCGCCAGCTTTCCTGACATTTTGCGGATCAATAAATTGTACTTTAGGCATATCTAATTAGTTTTTAAGTTTCGTTTTTATTAACTGTTCCAAGTTTTAAATTTCAAGTTCCAAGTGAGGTTAGCACCTACTTAAACTTCTTTCCCTTTAAATCAGATTCTTTCAAGTAGCCGATTAAACCATTGAGCATTCGGCTAATTTCAACTACAGACTCATGAGCTTCATCAAATTTCGATTGGGAAATATAACCGCAATCCAGAGCCCGATATAACTGAGACCGACACTCCCCGCAAGACCCTTTACTTATAGCCAGAAACTGAATGAATTCCTTATTTCCATCCCGCTCGTATCCTTCTGCAATGTTATCCATCACGGAACCCGAGGAGGCTTTTATCTGGCTAACAAGACGATAATCCCGAGAAAAGTCGGCCATAGAAGTGAAAGCATGAATTCTTTTACAGAACTCTCGAGAAGCCTGCCATACTTTCAAATCTTCAAATCGATGCACTTTACTCATTACTTCGGGAACTTGGAATTTGAAACATGAAACTTGGACCTCTTCAAAATTGAAATATCGTCTCTTTGATGATTTCGCTTACGGTTGGGTGAGGGAAAACGATTTCCTCAACATCCTGAACTCGTAATTGGGCTTCAATCAATGCGCAGGCTCCCCAAATCATCTCGGAACAAGCGCCGCCCACCAGGTGAACACCCAAAATTTCTTTATATTTCTTACCGACGATCACTTTACAGAAACCGTCTTTACCTTCGTTTTCAGCGATAAAACGGCCCGCATATGCCATTGGCAATTTGCGAACCTCGACATCAATACCTTTAGCTTTGGCTGCTGATTCGGTCAATCCGACTCCTGCTGTTTCGGGATGCGTGTACACTACTCCAGGAATGGCATTGTAGCGCATCACATCTTTACGGCCAAGGATATGGTTGATGGCAACTTCACCCTCGCGACTGGCCGTGTGAGCCAACAACGAGAAGCCAGTGATATCGCCTGCGGCGTAAACATTCGGTACGTTCGTACGGCAATACTGGTCAATTTTCACTCCCTTCGGAGAAAACTCAACACCAATATTTTCCAAGCCGATACCTTGCACATTCGGACGACGTCCAACAGACAATAAAACCTGCTCGCCAACAACAGATTGCGACACCCCATCTTTCTCAAAAATGACTTCTTTGCCCTTCAATGCTGTCACTTTTGCACTCAAATGATAATCGATGCCACGCTTGGTAAATTCTTTACGAATGAAAGCTGCGATTTCCTCATCCACTCCGGTCAGGATCTCCGGTAACATCTCAATCACTGTTACCTTCGTACCCATTGCATCGAAAAAGTCAGCAAACTCAGTTCCGATCACACCACCTCCGATAATTACCAAACTTTTAGGTAGTTCTTTCAGCTGCAGAATCTCTCGATTTGTCAGGACTTGTTCTTTATCCAATCCGGGAATAGGAGGAACAGCGGCTTCGGAACCCGAGCAGATCAACAAACGGTTAGCCTGGTAGTCTTTTCCCTCGGCAGTGATAGTAATTACCTCTCCCCGCTTTTCTTTGATCACGGCTTCGGCCATGACAACTTCGGCTTTGGCATGTTTCATTTTCATGCCTACGCCCGACACGAGTTTCTTTACAACTTTGTCTTTACGCGCCATGATCTTTGAGAAATCGAAGCCGGCACCACTGACTTCAATTCCGTACTTTGATGCTTCATGCGCATACTCCAGCACTTTGGCTGAATTTAAAAGGGTTTTTGTAGGAATACAGCCTTCATTAAGACAGACTCCTCCGAGAGCTCGTTTATCGAAGATGACCACACTTAGTCCTTTTGCTCCGGCACGTTCTGCCGCAACATAACCAGCAGGACCACCTCCGAGAATTGCTATATCAAAAATGTTACTCATTGATTCAGATTGAAAGGTTTTCAATTTGTTCTTTTATCTCGCGCAGGAACAAAGTCGCCTCACCTCCGTCCAACGCCTGATGATCGTAGGTTAGCGAAAGGCCCATCATCGGCACAAAACCGTAAACACCGTCACCCAAATCTTTCGGACGCGGAACGATGGTACACACACCGAGAATTGCGGATTGCGGCAGATTAATTACCGGCGTAAACATCTCTACACCATAGTTCCCTAAGTTTGAAACGGTAAAGCTGGCCGCCTCCGGCTTGAGCAATTCCGGATCGATATTCCCTTTGCGAGCAGCTCCAGCAACAGAAGCTAACTGAGAAGACAAGCCTTCGATCGAAAGATCATCAGCGTTTTTAACCGCTGGCACCATCAAACCGCGTTCGGTATCGACAGCTAACCCCAGATGTACTTTCTTAAACCAGCGCATACTATCGCCAATAAAGTGGGTATTTACCTGCGGGAATTTTTTCAATGCCTTAATCACGGCAAAGCAAACCAAATCGTTGATCGTGATATTTTGCGAGATCTCACCCGCTTCGAGTTTCTTCTTAAACTGCTTGCGCAATGCCATTACTTTGCGGGCGTCGGCACTCATATGGTGAGTCAGCTGAGCTGAATTTTGCAGCGACTGATGCATTCGATCAACTTGCGAATATTCGGCAATTTCTTCACCTCGAAGTCATCGCCGTAAACCGGATTATAATTGATCAGATCGACTGCAGCAACACGACCTCCTAGGCCTGAAGTTTCCTTAGCAGGCTCCAGCCCTTCGGCTTTTGCTTTCTCCTGAGCCAAAGGAGTCATTTTAGGCAGACTTTCAGCTGCTGCATCAATATCTTGCGCAATGATTCGACCATGTGGGCCACTACCTTTGATTTGCTCATAAGCAACGCCCATTTTCTCGGCCATTACTTTAGCGCGCGGCGATATTTTCACCTTACCTTCCGGCTTTTCTACGATGATAACTTCTTTCTTTTCTTCTACCGGAGCTGTTGCTTCAGCTGCAACCGGAGCTTCAACTGCTGCGGAAGTCTCCCCTCCGGGACGAAATTCGTCAACACTTTCCCCTTTTGTTCCTAAAACAGCAACATTAGTCAACACGGGAACTTCGTCACCGGCCTCGAAGAAAATGGCCAATAATTCGCCATCTTCTTTTGCTTCTTCTTCAAATGATGCTTTATCGGTTTCATAGGAGAAAAGGATATCGC
>QKCF01000192.1 GCA_003246935.1 Sunxiuqinia sp.
GCAGGCAGAGACTGTTGCTCGCTGGACAACCGTTGTTTCGCAGGTGAAGAAAGTGACAGAAGGAGACACGGTCGGATATGGGCGTAAAGGGCAGGTGCCCGAGCCCAAACGCATCGCGATTATCCCGGTTGGTTATGCCGATGGCTACGATCGCCGCTTGAGCAATGGCGGCGGAAAGGTATGGATTGCAGGCAATCAGTATCCGATTATTGGCAATATTTGTATGGATATGACGATGATCGACGTGACTGGCGCCGATGTGCAGCCAGGAGACCCGGTAGAATTGATGGGCGAACATATTCGCTTGACCGACCTGGCCGATTGGATGGGAACAATCCCTTACGAAGTCCTTACCGGAATTTCGCAACGCGTACGCCGCGTGTATATTCAGGAATAAATTTCGTTCGATTTATTTCAATAATTCTTACTTCGCGGGAAGAATTAGGGCGTTTTACGGCTTTGGTTATAGTCGTAAGAGGCCTTGTTGTGCCTTCATTGCTTAATAATTGATTGAATACGATGAATCCGACGATTCATTATGCAATAAATCACTGGACCAACTTGTTTCTTCAATTTATTAAATCATGAATTACTGGAAATGCTTGATTCGGGCATTTATTGCTTAATAAATGGCTGAATCAAGATGTGTTTGTTAATTATTAAATGATTTACGTTCGGCCTTAAGACAGACGGCTAATAGGACATCGTTAATTCGTACGATTGCTTAACGGTGAAGCCATATTTTTCGAAAATGAAGCAAATGAAAGGCGGGTTAATCTTGTCCCAAATGTTGTTTGATTTTCTGCTCAACTTCAAGCGTTAATTCGGCAATATCACGGCCAGCCGGCTCAATCGGATCAAGGACAGTGTAGTTTAATTTCATGCCGACTTGAAGCGGGAAGTACCCTTTAGCCATCAGCCGGCTGTTTCCGTCGATGACGAAAGGAACGATGCATGCCGACGGTGCCGACTTCAACAGCATGGCAATTCCCGGTGACTGAAATCGTTTCACCTTACCGTTTTTGCTACGTGTACCTTCGGGGAAAATGCTGGCACTATAGTTTTCTTTTTCAATGTGCTTGCCTAGCTTGCTGATTTCAACAAGTGACTGACGACCGTTTTTGCGGTCAATCAGGGCTGATCCTCCGTGGCGAAGGTTGTAAGAAATACTTGGAATACCTTTTCCCAGTTCTTTTTTCGAAACAAATTTGGGATGATGCTTACGAAATCCCCACACGATTGGTGGGATGTCGAAGGTGCTTTGGTGATTCGATACAATAATGAAAGGACGACCTTGTGGTAGTTTTTCGAATCCGCGAAAACGAATGCGGGACCCCAATATCATCAGGCTGTAAAGTAGCATGCCGTTGAGTATATCGACCGACTTTTTGCGAAGTTCGTAACCTCCAATGTAGCGGCACACAACCTGTATCGGGTGAAACAGGCCGAGCAGCAAGCCAAAAATCAATAAGTAAATCGGTGTAAGCAAATAGCTTAATATCGTCTTCATAATTGTCGTTTTCCGTTTCGAGCCCACAAAGAAACAAAAATAATGGGAATTGACGGCTTCAAGTTTGCCCCGCAGTTTTATCGAATTGATTGAAAATATGTAGTTTTAAATCATCATAAACGATAAAAAACCATGGATTACCGGGATGAAGTTTTTATGGCTGTGGCCGAGAAATTGAGCTTTTCGAAGGCGGCAGAGGAGTTGTTTATCAGTCAGCCTGCTGTGACCAAGCATGTGAAAGAGCTGGAGAATAAGATGAATACCGCACTGTTCGATCGCAAGGGAAACAAAATCTACCTGACTCAGGCCGGAAAGCTGGCTTATCAACATTTGAAACAGATTCGGGAGCTGTATGGCGAAATGGAATTTGAGCTTGGGCGGCTGAATGATGCGCATCGGGGGTTGCTGCAAATTGGTGCCAGCTCCACTATATCGCAATACGTTATTCCCGGTGTATTGGCGGCCTTTCATCAGCGGTATCCGCAAATTAAACTCGACTTGTTTAATGGCAACTCCTTTGATATGGAGCGAAAACTGCTGAACAATGAAATTGATTTGGCTTTGGTTGAAAATGATAGTTCGCAAGCTAACATTCGTTATCTCGATTATATGGATGATGAAATCGTTGTGGTCGCTGCAGCGAACCAATTGATCGCCAAGCAAAAGTCGTTGGCTATTGCCGATTTGCAGGAAATTCCTATTGTCGTTCGCGAAAAAGGTTCCGGTACACTTGAGGTTATTCAGCATGCACTCGCGAAGCAGCAGGTTGATTTGGAGCGTTTGAATATTTTTATCCATTTGGGAAGTACCGAGGCGATAAAGAACTTCCTGCTCAATTTTGACGGTCTGGCTTTGGTCTCTGAAAAGGCGATTGAAAAAGAATTGCAACTAAAACAGTTGATCCGGATTAAGGTGAAAGATCTGTCTATTCATCGTAAATTCCGCATTGCGATGCGCCAAGGACCGGAGAAAAGTATTCCTGAGTTATTTCGGAATTTCCTACTTTAAAATAACTTGTAGTTATAGATAATAAAAATATACAATTTGACTTGATTATAGTGATGGCGTAGATTTGTAACAAAAGAAAATACGTCATGAAGCTCACTCAAAATCAAATTCAACTCATTGCTTTTTACCTTTCATGTCACCAGCCTTAGCCCTTTTAATCGGAATCGGTTTATCACTACTTGGTATCAAACATCATAAGATGTCAAGCTTTACTGCCATTGTTTTGCAAGCGTCCATTGTTTTAATGGGGTTCGGGATGAACCTGGCACTGGTTGTGGCAGCCTCCAAAAGTGGTTTCGAAATCACTGCCATTTCTGTTATTGCAACGATTTCGCTAGGCTTATTACTCGGCAAACTTTTCAAAGTCGATCATAAGATCAGCGTGCTGATTGCTGCCGGAACAGCTATTTGCGGTGGAAGCGCTATTGCTGCTTTGGCTCCTGTAATCAAAGCGCGTAACTTTCAGATTTCATTTTCACTGATTGTGATTTTCATTTTAAATGCACTGGCACTGTTTCTTTTTCCATTGATCGGCCACTTTTTTCACTTAAGCCAGGAAGCTTTTGGTTATTGGGCAGCTATCGCAATTCACGATACAAGCTCCGTTGTTGGGGCAGGAGCATCTTACGGAACAAAAGCGCTTGAGATTGCGACTACGGTGAAGTTGACCCGTGCGCTGTGGATCATACCGGTTTCTATTGCTTTTGCTTTGGTGGATCGTAAAAATGATAAAGGCAAAATTAAAATTCCTTGGTTTATAGGCTTGTTTGTCGTAGCGATTGTATTTGCTCACTTCCTGCCCTCCATGCAGGATACTTTTGGACATCTCAATTGGTTAGGACGACGAGGGATGGTTGTAGCCCTGCTCTTGATTGGTTCTAATATCTCAATTGCTGAATCGAAACAGGCAGGTGCCAAGAGCTTTTTACTCGGAATTGCGCTTTGGTTTTCCATTGCAACATTTTCATTTCTAGCAATTCAACATCATCTGATTAATTACTAGTTGGCATGACAAAATGATAGCAGAGAGATGCAGAAGACATTGCTACAGCAGATTTCTGCATCTTTTTTTCATAAAAACCGATTGTTAAATCTTCTAAATGCAATCTTAAAAA
>QKCF01000101.1 GCA_003246935.1 Sunxiuqinia sp.
ACTTTTTCGTTCAGCTTTTTCATTCCTTGAATATAGTTTTTAAAAACTCATTTCAGTCCTGAAGAAGATACCATTTTTATCGGCAAACTCACTATTCCAGTAGCTTCCTCCCAACTGACGCACATATTCAACCCGCAATACTTTGAAAATATTGGTAACACCGAAGCCTATTTCAGCATAAGGTGCATTTTTCTCATTATTATAGAAGTCGGGCAAATCAAAAACGCCATGATATGAGCTGGTCAGTTTTCCATAGTGCGCCTTCAGCGACACAATTTCACGCAACTTGAATTTCCTAATCAACGGTATTTTATTTAGCACCACACCGCCACCGTTCAAATACGCATGTAAGTTTGTGTAGGCATTATGCGCAAACGAGGCATGATGCAAAAGGTTGAAACGAAATTTTGCATAACCTAACGACATAGATCCAACCGGCAAGTCCAACTGATCGTAAGGTGCACCACCAAACATATAACCTCCGTTCAGCATGTAGTTCAGAAACATCTGTCCCAATAGAAAACGTCCTTGTATTGAAGAGTGAAAGCGTGCATAGAAGCCTAAATCATCTTCCATACCAGGCACAGACAGGCGTCCAAGATCAACACCAATATTGATAACAGGAACCGGCGTAACGTAATAAATCCGATCGAAGAAATAGTTATCGTAATGCTGACCAAATGCAAACCGGGCATCAAGCAGTACCCCGTAATTGGTATACTTATCGTATGCGATACCGTCCTCCAAGAAGGATACATAAGGTGTACTGAAGTTCCAGTCCACATAAGGTGATGCCTCAAAATGCACATCCTTCGACGTATTATATTCGATACGTCCCTCAAGGTACTTTTCTTCCTTCAAATAAGGGTTCTTTTCCTTCGTTGTGAAAACCGCAATGAAATTACTGTTTCCCTTATTATTCGGATTATGCTTGATGAAGCGTAAAAACCGATCCTGAGAAACCAGGCTATAATCGTTGAAATAGCGGAAGCGCAACAACAATTTGTCAGTCTTACCCGGTTGAACATCGAAGTTTGCACCAAACTTAAACTCTTTATTTTTAGTACCGTACCCCACAAAACCACCAATAGAGTAACGCTCAAACATCTGCTCACTAGTTCGCAAGGGGATGGTAAACCGGTTGCCTTCAATTTTGTTTGTCGAGTAAATATCGAAAACCGGGCCAACGTCAATTTTGCCCATGTTATAAAAACTGGTCAAAGCTACGCCCCCAACTTTATCGACCTTCTTCACAATTGGAGTGTTCTTCAAATTAGTTACGCTTTGATAAGTCTCCTCACCCAAATGGCTGACATCAAACTCAGCCTGTGTCTTCCAGTCACGGGCCGCTACATTATCCAGCCGCGTAGCAGTAGAGTAGCTCGTCGTCTTATTAATTAGCCAGTTTCCGCTAGCAACATTCTCAAGCCTCCTGGAACTATAAGAATTCGCTGAGTCCTTATTCGCCTTTAGCGACATATTGATGTCCACACTCTTGTGATCGAAAAAGTAATTGCCATCCTGGTCAACCTGGTACTTCACACTACCACGAAAGCCGTTAATGAAATTCAGGTTCGCCTTGCCGGATATAAACGCATCAATCTTCGTCAGCGCATAAGTATCTGCATCAACCGTGAAACTTCCTGAAAACAACGGATTCCGAGGATTCTTAGGTGCATAAGTCAAATGATAGTACTTATGATTATCCTGAAAGATCGTATCATTAAAATAGATATCATAAAAAAGCAATGCACTCTTACTAATCGGCGACACGTAACCGCGATCCATAATCTGGATATGCTCATTGTAGAAATCCATATCAACAGCCACATTATTCAACACAAAGCTCTCAATAAAGGATTCCGACCTTGGAAAAATACCATCTTTCTTATCGTAAACAATCTCAGCCGAATCTCCCTGCATATTCTCTGCAATTTCCTCCAGATAGATTGGAGAAAAACGCATATCCTGTCCCTCTAGACTGACGGTAACGTCTGACATATTATTGAAAAAACGACTAACCTTGGCAGTGGTATCTACGGCAATATATACCGTTGTATTCTCAAGCATCTTGTAAGCCGGAACCTCATCCAGTTTATCGCGGTTTTCCTTTTTGTGCTTTTGGATTAGATTAAATACCACCCGAGCAAACGGTATGTCCGACTTTACAGTGACTTCATCAATTTCCTTCACGTCTTTCCGCATATCGGCTGTCAGCTCATTTTTCTGAGTTCTCTTCAAAAGAAAATCCTGCTGCATAAAACCAACTGCGGAAATAACAAGTGTATCCCCTTTGGGCGTCGCTATGCTGAAACGTCCATCCAAATCCGATTGGGTCCCCTGCTGGGTTCCTTTTATCCAAATATTGGCAAAAGGAATTGGTTCTTTGGAATCTGCTTCACGCACAACACCCGAAACTCCCTGCCCAAAAGCCCCGAAACTTACAACAGCCATAAAAATGGCAATAGTAAATGTCCTTAACATGGGTCCGAACTTTATGATCTGCTTTTCTCGCTTTTAATAAGCCAGTAAAGTCCTTTTACTCCTATACGGATATCGTCGAGACGAAGTAAGACGAAGATTTTTTCAACATAAGCAAATACCCCCCAACCTACTGCCAGGAAATACATCCAGGTATAGAAACCAAATACGAAAAGGACAAAGAAAAATATACTTTGAATATATCCTGCCGAAACGGCTGAATAAAGGTGTAATCCAGGAATCTTTCCAAAACGGGTGAATGCAATGATGTAACTCAGCACAAACACTGTAAGGAATAGATACAGAAGCCATGCGTGAGGCTCTATTTCAGTCCATCTAAACAAAAACAAGCCCAACAACGCCATGGCGTATGTACAAATGTCTGCGAGGTTATCGAGCGCAGCGCCAAAGTTGGTCTGCAACTTAAAATAGCGGGCAATGTTGCCGTCTAGCACATCGCTAACCAAACTAATACATAAGAAAATGACGTAATACTTCTCCTGACCTGTCAGTGCAAAGTAAAATATGAGTGGAAATGCCAAAAGCCTGTAAAGGCTGATCATATTAGGCACGTTTATAATGTTCTCTCCACGAACTGTTATCTGTTTCATTGTTTTTCTTTTCTATTTGTTTAACAAGCGACTTTGTCTTTTTTACCCGAATTTTCATCAAGGAAGTACGTAATCATCCGATGGATAGACTCAGCTGTAGCTTCGTTATCATCGGCCTCCATTACCTCATCTAATTTCGTAGTATCGAATTGAATTTTTGTCCCTGTGTAACTCGCAGTAAACGACATTCCGATTGAAATAATACGCTCGTACACGCTCATTTCTGATTTTTCGAGATCCATCTGAGGAATCAATTCAATAGGAAGGAGTTCTCCCAGACTTTTGAGAATATCGCTGTTACGAACGGCTTTCTTCGCAACGACATTCAGAATTACGGGCAGCTGTTGAATTTTTACGGTTTGCGTCAAGTAACTAACCACTTTATCGATTGGAATCAGGTTTTGAGTTGACTCCGGATCCACCTTCACGCGTAATTTCAAATCAGGATTACGCATAGCCAAACTCTGAATGCGACGTGAAAAATCGAAGATACCATAATCCGTTTTTGTTATTCCGGTTTTGTTATGACCAACCACCTGAGACAAACGAAGGATGTGTGCGTTTAGGCGATCGTTCTCGATGTGCTTACGAATCAGGTTTTCGGCATAACGCTTAGACTGCTCATAGTAGTTACGGAATTCTTCAATATCGGCAATGTCGTAGAATTTCTCTTCGAAACGTCCGGCTAACTTGCCGCACGAATACGCTGTACTGATGAAAAAGAAGCGCGAGGTATCACTTGCATACTTCGAAAAAACAGCGACTGAATTTTCTACGCCATCCATATTCGTCTGGAAGATTTCATCCTTCGCTTTGAAATCATATTTCAAGCTTGCAGCAAAGTGGTAATAATCAACATCTCCCTGAAATAATTCTACAAGCGTCTCTTCCGGCAATCCAAAATTTTCTTCCAACAACGAGTAGTTGAAAATCCGAAGATTTTTCGGGACCACGAAAGCGCCGTCGTTGATATCATTCATCACGTCGCGCATCCGCTCCTCCGCCGAATACTTCTGGTTTCCCCGCACAAATGCAACGACCTCATAATGTTGCATCAGTAACTCGTTTATGAAGTTAGATGCGACGTAGCCATTTGCACCGTTTATTATGATTCTCTTCATGAAAGTAATTTTTTAGTTTCCTTTTTCAATTGTTTGATTTAAGGCTTCAATTGTATCTTATTTGTTTTTTAACTCAATTTACACAAGAAAAGTTCTATAACCAAAGTAACAGCACTAAAACTGTGCTCAGCGGAATACTTATATTATCAGAACCTCTCCAACTAAACAGTTCACCCAATGTGCTTATGACTGCCACAACCATAGCCAACCAAAACGTTTTAAAATCGAACGACAGCCGGTGGAAATACAAAGCAATAATACTGATCACAAAACTCGTAACAAGAAAAGCTCCTGAGCCTAACCAAGTTTTATTAAACTTATGACCAAACAGAATAATACGACCGTTGTAGTTTTTAATGTTGATCCCCAAAATAGCAGCCATAGGGTCGCAAACAGCTAAAATCAGCATCGGTAAAATATATATAAACTTATTGTCGAGTAAATTCGATATTAAGAAAGTAACATAGATTGCCAATGGAAGCAGATAACTCCCAATCGATTTTCTTTCGATATCGTGAATTGATTTTAGCTGTTTGCTGTATTGTGTAATAAATAATACCGCAAAGAATAACAATGCTAAAACCAAAATATGCCAGTGAGACGGAAATATATAGGGAAAAGGCACAACCGCTAATGTTGCCATAAAGTGGGCAAACTTTCGGGTAAACTCCCCTTTCATGTTTAACCGCCTATAGTTTAACTCATTAAATACCAATAGTAATACAATCCCAACTAAGTATACAACAGAAAGAACAACTATATTTCCCATTTTCCCTCGGGTTTCAATTCATTAAAAATTCAGCAGATTGATGGCAAATGCCACCCAAGCACCTCCAGCAATCAGGCTGTCAAAGCGATCCAGGAAACCACCATGTCCCGGAATCAACTTACTGTAATCTTTCACATCAAACTTGCGCTTGTAAAACGAAGCTGCAATATCACCAAGAAAAGCAAAGATGACAATTCCAACGGCCAGTACCAAAGCACTAACCAATGTTCCTTGGTAAAGATTATTCAACACAAACGAGCTGGCAATAGCAAACAATGCTCCTCCAACCAGTCCGCCCAATGTTTTATTGGGGCTAATATGCGGCATGATCTTGGTTTTGCCAAACAATTGTCCGCTAATCTGGCTAAATGCGTCAAAAATTGAAAGAACTAAAAATGAGTATAAAATCAGTTCTTTCGGTAGTCGGCTGAACAAAAAGAAACCAATCGTTAATCCGAAATAAACCACCAAAGACAACAAGAAGAATGTTTTGTGCGTCATATTGCGAACTCTGAATAGCGTGAACAATTCATATACACCAACCAAACCTATCATCAAAGCCAGGTAATGAAACACAACCGGCTTGATGGTAATGCTGAAAAATAAAACATTGATGATAAAAAAGTAGGCAATAAACTTAGTGTAGCTTTCTCTGGCAACTGTAGGATCCTTCTTTCGGTTAATCAGGTAGAACCCGATTCCTCCAAGTATAAAATATGCCAGAATTATGAAGTATATCGTTTTAATCATAAGCTATTCAAATGCTATCCAACAATCATTAAAATTCCGATGACAACCATCACTAAGGCATACCAATAACGAGCCTTGTTTTCCGATCGATCAATTTTTTTTGACTTAGCTAACAACCGGGGACCAGTTACTGCCCCAAGTGCCGAGCCTGCAGTCAGGAAATACACTAAGGTAAAATCAATATGCCCAACAAACACGTGAGCCCCTATTGCAAATAAAGTGTTCACCAGAACGATCATTAACGAAGTGCCGATCACTAATTTAATTGGTATGCGAAGCGAAAACAAACCTGCTAAAACAGGAGCAGTTCCACTTGTACCAAATGTACCTGTAATTAGGCCTGCTGCAAGTCCAAAGAACGAGCTCCGCGCTACTGTACCACCTCTCGTTAATGCCGTATCCTGTCCTTGGTTTTCTGCTTTTTTTTTGCGGTATGTGCCGTAAAAAATATTAATTGCAATCAAAATCGAGTAAAGTCCAAAACAGGCTTTCAACTGTTCGGAGCTTATTCTACTGGTTATAGCAGCACCAGCAAAAGCACCAACTATTCCAACAGCAATAAACATAAGCGCAACTTTAATATCAATATTTCCATTGCGATAGTGTCCCCATGAGCCAACTAAACCAATCGGCAAAGTAGCAACCAGTGACGTGATTACTGCCGTTTGAGCAGAAGCATGCAGCAGCAACGTCAATATGGGTAAAAAGAAAAAACCTCCTCCTCCGCCCAGCATCGTACCGAACAGGCCTATTAAAAAGCCTAACACAGGTAATATGAAATAAATAAGCTCTACAGAGGAATGAAAGATCATATATTTTAGTTGAAAACAGTTGACTGAATATTCTGTTGCTTCCCGATTTATCAAGTAATCTCTTTTCAAATCTCGACGAAACAAAGCAAAATATCCAACTATATAGATGTGCAAATATAGTCTTGAATTTTAATTTTGGAAACAAACCACCGCTAAAATCCCCAATAAGAAACACACCTTCAAACCTATAAAAAAGCAACAATCTGTCGTTCAAACAATAAGAAACAAAGCTATATAAAAACAAGAAAGCTCCGAAACAGGAACCATTTATTCAATACAAAGAACGCACGTTTTTTATCATCATCCCAACCGACCATTTCGGTATTTTAGTAGCAAACTTAGAAATTTTTATTTAATATCCGTTATCAGACTGCTGCCCTCTTTAACAGTAAATTCACAAATATGCAACTGAAAAAGACAAATCAAACAAAGCAGCTAAATAAATAAGAACAACCAATGCATCTTTCTTTAAATTAACAAAACCCAACAAAATAACAGAGTCGAGCAACACTAGACCTCAACTAGCTAATTGGGTCAGAAACACTAATTAAACAAATCTTGGGTAGCTCTCCTAGAAACCATCCACCTTCATTTTGGGTTTCTTGCTTTAATGTCGAAAAAAAAAAAAAAAAAAAAAAAAAACGTGAGCAAACAAAGGATAATTCAGTCCCTTTCGATGCACTCGTTTGAAAGAAATACACAGATCCAAGCCAAAGCCATACAAAAACGAAGCAGGTAAACTACGATTATCAGTTGAAGCAATATCCACCGCGGTATTAACGCCGGTGTTGCCAACAATATTTCAAACCCTTTTCCACAACTCTATTACAACGAGCTCCACTTTTAGTTACTCCTGCGCATTGAGTCGTTTTCGCAACATTGTCAGCCTTTTCCATGCCACTATTAATAGAGGTCACATTTGAGCTGGTTATCCCCCATTTTTCAATATCAACTGATGACTCTAGTAGTCGTTCTCTGCTATCGGGAAGATTGGGAAAAAAATCAAGTCCTGTAATTGTTTCAATACTGTCTACAGGAACGACAAATTCATTGATCGATTTCGTCGAACCTGCATTAGGCAACAAAAAACCAATCATGCCTCTCCTCGGACAATAGATTGCTTTATAGTAAAATCTAGGCACAGCAACCTTATCTAGTCCAATATGCCGCATATTTCCGCTTAAGACACCACCCGTAACAACATAAGTCGAATCGGAGTTCTTCGCCCACTCCCGAACCTGGGTCTCCAGTTTTTTCCAAATGCCTCGATTAAAAGAAGGCTCTTGCGGAGACATATTAGACAAATAAAATGACTCTGACATCGACGTTTCATTAAATACCATATCACCAACCGGGCAAAGATGCCCACGGTCATAACCACTCCCCGCATAATCTTCCAAGCTTGCAGAACCTGTCTTAACGAACGGGTCAGGCCGAAACTCATCCTTCCTGCCCTGGCTGCCTGCTAGAAATCCAGGTGTCAAAACATAGTAAACCCAATAAGGCTGCTCGTCTTTCTCTGAGTACGCGATCGTATAAAAGGTATGCTTGATTACCTCCCCTCGCGAAACGGGTGATAAATCAGTTACGGATCTATTAATCGGAGCTCTTTGCGCCACTCCAGCATTCGCCAATAAAAGTGCGAAAAGCAAAATCGAAAACTTAGTCATGGGGTGATTGTCAAATTACATTCGGGCGGCAAACCTAGCAAAATTCAGCTGAATTGTTCAAATAAAGAAACAGGTAAGATCCTGCAACTCCAGCGCCCAACGGAGACCAATAGGTACTGTGGATCACTTCATAAACTTGTGGAGTAAAAATAAAAATGAGAGTTTTGCGCTTGATAATTGAAAGAAAGAGATGTCAAAACAAAGCGATCCATATAGTACCCTAATTCGACTCATTTTACCCGAAGAGTTATTTGATTATTTCCAGGTGATTAACCTTGAAGAAAAAGAAGGTAAGGTTCATGTTTACCTGGAGGAAAAAGATATAAGACCAGCTGGTTTTGAATCCGACAAATTAACATCAAAGGGTTTTCATGCACCGATCAGTATTCAGGATTTTCCACTACGGGATAAGCCCTTGTTTTTGCATGTCAGACGTAGACGCTGGCTGGTAGAATCAACCGGACAGGTTGTTAGCCGTGACTGGAACAGCGTTGCACAGGGAACCCGCATGACCAAAAGTTTTGCGACTTTTTTAAAAGGATTACTTGGATTCATACCCGATCAGCAGTAACTCTCTGGAGAAGTTTTATACCATCAACGGAAACCTGTTTTCTATCCAATACAAGGAGCACTTAAGCGACTACCATCAGTGGGATCAGAAATCACATGCAAATGAGTGGATCGTGTTCCCTGACAATATCGGGAGGCGTCTCAGTATTGATGAGACCTCATTATCACAGGGCGAGTTATATACAATTGTCACCAATAAAGCAGGCAAGGGACGTAAAGGAACGCTAATTGCCATTATAAAAGGCACCAAAGCAGAAGAAGTTATAGCCATTCTGAAAAAGATCCCGGAAAGACTAAGATCAAAGGTCGAAGAAATCACTTTAGACATGGCCGGTTCTATGAATCAAATCGCCAGGAAATGTTTCCCAAATGCCGTAAAGGTGGTTGATCGTTTTCATGTTCAAAAGTTAGCGTATGATGCCCTTCTGGAAATGCGGATTGCCCATCGCTGGGATGCCATTAATGAAGAAGCCAACGCTCTGGACAATGCCCGCTGGGAGAAAACCGAATACATTCCTTTCCGGTTCGATAACGGGGATACTAAAAAGCAACTATTGGCACGCAGCCGTTACCTGTTATTTAAATCCGCAGAAAAATGGACTACCTCACAAAAACAAAGGGCAACAATTTTATTTGCTCAGTACCCGGACATAAAACTGGCTTATGACCTAACACACAGGCTCCGGTTAATCTTCTCGAAAACAAAAGAAAAGGGAATCGCATTCACAAAGCTTGCTCATTGGTACAACCAGGTAACTGACTCCGGATTTAAATCCTTTAACTCCATTTCGGCAACCATTTACACTCACTACCGGGAAATATTAAACTTCTTTGACAACCGAAGTACCAACACATCTGCAGAATCCTTCAATGCAAAACTGAAAGCTTTTCGAGCTTGTCTGAGAGGTGTAAATGATACACCATTCTTTATGTATCGGGTAGCTAAAATCTATGCTTGAAATGAATAAGCCCACAAGTTTTCTGAATGATCCATGATCCGGTACAGTCCGAAAAATTGCCTGATACAACACAAAAAATCCCTGTAACGACATGCATTACAGGGATTTATGCTCTTTTACTTGGTGACTCAGCTGGGGCTCGAACCCAGGACCCCATCCTTAAAAGGGATGTGCTCTACCAGCTGAGCTACTGAGTCATCCTCATCGTGTAGCCCTTTTTGTTAAAGGCGTTGCAAAGGTAAGAACTGATTTTTTA
>QKCF01000423.1 GCA_003246935.1 Sunxiuqinia sp.
TTTGTCGGGCAACCCGCAAGTGCTGTCGGGCAACCCGTAAGCTTTGTCGGATGACCCGCAAACTTCATCGGGCGACCGGTATATCCATTCTCCCGACCTGCAAATTCGATCGCCCGGGCTGTATGGTTTATCGGCCTACCTGCAAGTTGTATCGGGTAAGCCGCAAAGTCCGTCGGATGACCAGTAAAGCCTGTCGGGCGACCTGCAGGCTCTGTTGGGTGACCCGTAAGATACGTCGCGCGGGTTGCATACGCTATCGGATTACCTGCGTTCGCAGAACGTTGCCCTTTAGTATCGAAATCATGCATCTATAACATAAAATTTGACTTGACTTTAGTGGTCATATCGCCGTAACTTGTTTCTGAATTACGATAAGTAGAAAACAACAACCCTTTAAATAATTTCGTCATGAGTTCAGAAAAAAAGCCAAAATGGGAGATTGGAGTAGCCATTCTCAAAGGGAAACAAGCCGAGTCGTTAGTTAAAAAGTACCAGGATGAGTTAGCCGTTCGTATGCAAACCGACGAGTTCTCGGAGTTCCAGACAGAGTTGGCAGAATTAGCAGCCCGACAAGCCGGACAACAAGAACAGCTCGTTACCCAAAAATCGAAAACAGAAGGACAAAATGAACAGATTGCGGGCTTGCATACTACGGTAATTTCCATTCGTAAGCTTGTGAAATCTGCATCGCCAACACCCGAAATCTCAGAAGCCTTTGGTATTGGTTTCGAAATGGCCAGAACAGTAAGTAGCGTTATTGCCGCCTCGAATATGGTTGTTACGGCCTATAATGCCAATAAGGACTGGTGTAATAAAGCGGGGATTATCGACGCAGATATTGATGAGATCACCGAATTGCAAACCGCTTTAGGAGCTGCCGATGATGTGCAGGAAGGATCGAAGTTTACGCGTAAGGCAGCAACCATGGATAAAAATACACTGCAGCGAGTAGTTGAGGATGAGATTACGCGGCTGTCGGCCATCGGGATCCGCGTTTTCGAAAAATCCGATCCGGCGATTGCTCAACTTTTTGAAGACCTGATACCGAATTAAAGTTGGTAATTTTTCAATTTTGTTTTGACATAGTTTTTTGGCCTCACCTTTTTGGGTGGGGCTTTTTTTCGCTGTTTGGTATAAAATTTGATTTCTTACGCAACAAGTTTAGATTTGCCCCGATTTTTAGTTTTGAATTCAATCGTTAAAAAGAACACTTCAAACAATAAAAACAAGTTTTCACAAAATGAAAAAGAACCTTTTACTCCTCGTGGCTTTGTTAGCAACAACAAGTTTATTTGCCCAAAAAAATGATTCAAGCAAGTTACGCGCCGGTTTTGGAACAGTGTATGATTCCGGGATTAAAAATGTTGGTTATGCTTTCAATGGTGTTTATTCGGTGAACAGACATTGGGAGGCCGAGCTTAGCTTCACCCATATTTTCAAGAGGAAACAGTTGGGGAACAATGTGCTCGATTTTAATGCGCACTATGTTTTTGTGCGTCCATCTGATAAATTGAGCGTTTACGGCCTGGCCGGTATGGGCTTCAATTTTCTTCGGATTACTGATGTGGATAAGGATTATTATACGGATACCCGGTTGGGGCTAAACGTGGGCTTGGGCGCAAATTATAAAATTGCCGACAAGCTAAGTTTGGCGCCGCTGCTTTGTTACACCTTCTCCGAGAGCGGTTATACACGGCTGGGGGTAAGTATTCAATACCAGTTTTAATTGAAATAACTGCATTCCATATATTGCAAAAAAGGAGAACTCGCGCGGCGGGTTCTCCTTTTTGTTTGTATGACGGGTTTGTCTATTGCTTCATATGCACATCCACTTGTGGGAACGGGATGGTAACGCCACCTTCGTCGAGGGCAATTTTGCCTTGTTCGTATATATCAAAATAGACCGCCCAGTAGTTGGCAGGTTCAGTGAATGGGCGAACTGCCAGGTTAACCGAACTGTCGGCTAATTCTTTCACACCTACAAACGGTGCAGGGTCTTTCATCACCAGCGGATGGTCGGTCATTACTTTCATCAAAATCTCCTTGGCCTTCTTGATGTTTGAGTCGTAGGAAATCCCAAAGTTCAGATCGACGCGGATTTTTCCTTCGGTAACAAAGTTGGTGATATCACCATTTGAGATTGCTCCGTTGGGGATGATGATGGTTTTATTTTCGGGTGAAAGCAGGGTGGTGACGAAAATGTGAATCTCTTTCACAACACCCAGGTGTCCTTGTGCCTGTATGAGGTCGCCGACCTGATAAGGTTTAAAAATCAAAACCATTACCCCTCCGGCGAAGTTGGACAGTGTGCCTTGCAGGGCCAAGCCAATAGCCAAACCAGCGGCACCCAGTACAGCAATGAAGGAAGTGGTTTGGATGCCAATCATTCCGGCAACACTGATTAATAGTAAGGCTTTTAAGCCGAGGTTAGCTAAACTTGAAACGAATCCGATAAGCGATACATTCACATTGCGGGCCGTCATCACTTTGCGTGTGACTTTGGTAAACCTGTTGATGATCCACATACCGACAATCAGCACGATGATTGCCAGGATTAGTTTCGGGCCGTATTCCAGAATGAGTTCTAAGGCCTTGTCGATGAGATTTTGATAATTTTCCATTGAGCA
>QKCF01000304.1 GCA_003246935.1 Sunxiuqinia sp.
TACCCACGGTTGAAGTAACCAGGGCAGAAGTTAATAGATCCGGGCGCAGGTTGTAATATCCATCGAAGGCAATGGCTTCGTTCAGGGCATAAGTCGCAACCGGACCCAGTTCAATAAAGCTGATATCGATAACGGCTCTGCCCCAGTCAACATCATGGCTGGAACCTCCTTTAGCCGACATGCTTACGTCCAGCCAGTTGGCCATAATACCAATGCCAAATGTTTCGGAGGGTTTAATATACCAACGGTTACCCAGTTGCAATCCCCAAAGGGTTGTTAACTTGTATTCCTTATCAACGTCTCCGGCTTTTTCTACACCATAGCTGTCGGAAGGTACGCCTGCAATGAAATTCAGGCTAAAGCCATTTTTCAGGGTCCGGTTCTTTTGGGCATACGAACTGGTGAGCATGCCCACGCTGAGTAGGATAATTAGTACTGTTGAAATTTTTTTCATACATAAATGTATTAAAGGGTTAAAGATTAAATTAAAGATATAGCATTTTCTTCTGCGCCCATCTTCAGTTATTAACACCTCCTCCACATTGATCCTCAGAAAGTCCCGGGTTAACATAGTAATTGCGCATGGTCCGGGATAATTTGTGCAGATAACGGCAGCAATCCGGGAGGGATCGTTCGTAGCGAGGAACCTGGATGCAGGAAGTTTAAGAGTCCAATATCCGTAGTCTTGGCTTTTATAAGGGGTGTCACCCCCTAACTGTAGCCCTTTCAGGATGCAAAATTCGTAGATGTCCTGATCGGCCCATCCCTACGCCCGAAGCTGGTTCAGGCGCGCTTCGGTATCCGGATCTTTACCATCCAATACATCCAGTGTAACCAGAAGAAGGGCTTTTCATTCCGGCTTGACATCCAAATCCTCCGGGTTGTTGCCGTTTCAATACGCTCTTCGCTCACACCACGGGCTTCAATTAGTTGATCCTTAAAAAGTTTGTAACATGTATAAAATCAATACCCTACCAAGAAATAACGCAAGCAGATGATAACGAGTTAAATGATTTGTTTTGGGGAAATCCTCCTGACAAAGAAAAATTGGATTTCACACTTCAAGAAATAATCGGTAAAATTGAGAAAATTCCGATAGAGAAATGACATTATGACTAAACAAGAGATAAAACAAAAAGAGGAGAAACTTCTTGAAATGACAGGAGCATTCTGTGCTCAAAAATTAGATGATGATTATTTCCATTTATGTGAAAAGTTAGTTAAAAAACTAGGGAGGAAAAGAGAGGTTCCGTTTCAGAGAGGTAGAATTGAGATATGGGCAGCTGCTGTTGTTTATGCTATCGGTTCGATAAATTTCTTGTTTGATAAATCATTTGAACCTTATATAACAGCAGACCAGATTAGTGAATACTTCGGGACAAAAAATTCAACGGTATCCAACAAAGCACGAGAGATTAAGGATATGTTTGATATGTGGCATTTTAGCCCAGAGTTTTCTACACAAAGAATGAAAGAATCAAATCCATTTACTCAAATGGTTATGGTGGATGGATTTATTGTACCGATTGATACTATACCTGATGATTTGCAACAAATGGTTCGAGATGCTAGAGCAAGAGGAGAAGATATTGAATTTCACACACGCTAAATATCAGAATTACACCTACACTGTTTCCTATTTTTTGATGAACCGCCGCATACGCGACCCGTACGTACGGTGGTGTGGGCCGAGGACGAAGGACGAGCTCACGGCCAATGGAGTAAAGGTTCTCCTGACTAGAGCTTGCTGGTTGGGCAGCCTACTCGATTGTGTTTAGTGGTTTTTTATCCGCTCTATTTCATTAGCTGTCAATCCCGTATATTTTGATATTTTATCAATTGGTTCGTTGTCATTTAACATGAGGATTGCCATTTTTTCTTTTTCCTCAAATCGTGCTGTATCTAAGGAATTTTTTAAATCCCGATAATATTTCAAACTATCTTCGTATGAAATGAACTCATCTCTTGTGAATTTTGCAATCTCAGCAACTTCAAATACTTTTTCGAATGTTTCTTCCTTTAATTTTTCAGGTAATCGGTCAAGTTTATGTAAGTTTTTTAGAACATACAGCCATTTATCAAAACGAGTCTCCAATTGCTCTATTGACTTATTAAACTTTGGCATCTCAAAGTAGATGAATGTCAATTTATCATAAAAGGTTTTATTTGTGTCAATATCCTGAAGTTTTACATCATACCTGTATTTATCAGACTCATTTTTATCAGAATCAAAGATAAAGTCAAGAATCCCAATTGTATAAACTGCCTTTAATTCATAATTCCAATCCGATTTCTCCGCTTGTTCTTGTATTGGGAATGTTGCATAATACAAGCTTCTGTCTTTGAAGAAATTCTGTTTGCTTTTTTGCATTTCAACTATGAATTTCTCACCTTTTTCATTCTCGCAGTATAAATCGAATATTGCTTTTCTATCAAGTTCTGTTTTACCTAATTGCTCAGTTTTCAAATAAGTTAAATCAACTACTAGGGTATTTACTTCTTGCCACATGATTAAAACCCTTACGACACCTTATTTGTAAGGACACTCTTTGATAAAATTGGTTCACGACTCATGGCTTGTTCTATTATCCTATGAAAAAGCAAGCCTCTACTGTTAGACCTTC
>QKCF01000048.1 GCA_003246935.1 Sunxiuqinia sp.
CAAAAAGACCAGCATCTTTACCACTACATTAAAGGGCCGCACCACGAAGGGCACATTTTCCACGCCATGCTCAACTACAATCAAAATAGAGAATACAGAGAACAATTGTTCCGCGAAGTAAGCCCAAACATGATGGCTATCGGGCTAAAAAAAGACGAGGTTATTCCTTCGTACGAAATTGTAAATACCTTGCAGGGAGCTGATCGAGACATACCAATCCCAGTCGACATTATCGACTTTCCGTTTGCCTACAACCACATTGTTCCGTTTCCTGCGACCGACAAAAACAAAGAGGTAATTGATCAGGAATTCAGGAAAACATTCGGTAGAATAAGTGACTTTCTGAAAAACTGACTAGCGCAATATCTCGCCAATTACCCGCCCCTCGCAGTAAGCAGGAATATCGTATCCCAAAATATCAAAGATTGTCGGCACCATATCAATAGCATCAAAAGAATCCCGAAAACGACCGCTTTTAATTCCCTGACCAAAAAAGATCATGGGAATCCGAGTATTATCAGTATAAACTACCGTGCGAAATTTGAACTGAGGCTGCCAGCCATTCTCCAACATAAACAGAATGTCGCCCGAGCGCTTAAAATTGTACGACTTGGAAATAGTTGTCAGTAAACTAGTCGCATAATCACCTTGCTCGAAACCAGTTGCCGGCAGTGCGATTTTCACGCCTTCAAACTGATTGATAAATGAAGCGGCCTTTAATCCGCGATTCACATAAATCTGTTGATCCATCACAAAATCAATCCACGCACCTTGGCCGTAGGTAATATTCAGGTACGATTTCAACAAAGCGACCATACTTTCGGGCGAAACATAGCCGGCGGGCATATTATATTTTTGCCGTAAAAAATCGGAAGAGTAAGATGAAGAACAGGAAGAAGTCAGCACAACCAAGGTATTAGCTAATCCTATGTTTTTATCCACGTAAGTCAGCAAATCGGCTATATCCTGATCTAAGCGTAGGTACGTGTCTTCCATTTCAACAGATGAGGGACCAAACAGATTGTTCGCGTAGTCCATCGAAGAAAAATTGATCGTTAGTAAATCAGGCACATCATCACGCCCCAGCCTTTCATTATCAATTAAATTGACTGCAAAATCTTTAATTAAGCGATTACCGTAAGGTGTTGTTTTCATCACCCGGTAACTTCCCGTCTCCGAAATCAGCTTCTTCAAATTATAAGGGAAAGTTTTCCATTTTTCGAGGTAACCGACCTCAAACGCATTGTCGTCTTCAACACTGGCATCGTAACTACTCGACGGTAAAAGTGTAGTCCAGTCCCGGGTCGCATATGACTCAATCAACTGCTTGCTGTTGAAGCCAAAGGCCCATGTCGGAAATTGATCCACATAATACGAGCTGGAAATCATGTTACCTGTTTCATTATCCATCCAATAGGCACCGTCCGCTGCATGCCCTGCCGACAAAACAGCGCTGTAGTCGTTCAAACTCACCGAAAAAACTTTCGCTTCGCCATTTGTACAAAGCTTCAGCTCATCTCCCAAGGTCGGGCTCAACAGAAGCTGTGCAGAACGTTGCCCTTCATTAGAATCACTGCCGACAGTAATGAAATTTTTATCGGTAACTGCATTGACTTCCTTTTCCTTTAACCGGTCCATCCAATGCTCGTTGATAATACCATGTCGATCAGGATAAGCTCCGGTAAACAAAGTTGGTACCCCGGTCACACATTTCTGAATATGCAGGTTCATGCTGGTATTGGAGCAAACAGCGCCTTGGTTCACCAAGCGCAGAAATCCATTGTTCTGAAACTTCCCGGCATAACGCACCAAATAGTCATTGCGCATTTGCTCAACATTAATAATCAACACCAATTTAGGCTTTGCTGCATTGGCAGTTTGCCCGATAGTTAAACATGGTAAGCTTAATAAACTTAGTAGAAGGATTGTTACAATTCTGAATTTCATGGCTGTCTGTTCTAGAGAAGTTCCAAAAATATAAAAAAAGCATTGATTCCTTCGAAAATCACGAAAATCCTTCATGTCGCACTTTCCTTTGCAAAAGGATTGAAAAAGAAGGTACTCTGAAGGGAAATATCAAATTTTACGTTATTATTCGACAAAGTGTGTGCGGACACATCATTTTTAACTATCTTGCCGACAACTAACTCCAACCAGCTTCATGAAATAATTCCTAAAGCAACTGTATAACCTTATAATTGTATTTTATGACACAGAAGAACAACAAGATTGTAATTGCATTGCTGGTAGTTGGCGTTATGTTCTTTGCTATTGGTTTTGCACTGGGTATCAACAGTTACCTAATCCCCTTGCTCAAAAATTCGCTTCATGTTTCATCGGGTGAATCGTACCTGATCCTAGCTGCAACATTCTCTGCCTTCCTGATTTTCGGATACCCGGCATCAATGGTCATCGCCAAAATCGGCTACAAAAAAACCATGATGTTATCGTTCCTCATGTTTGCTGCAGGCTTCCTTCTCTATTTGCCATCAGCAAGTATGGAGAGTCTTCCGTTATTTCTTTTGGCCTCCTTTGTCAGCGGTATGGGAAATGCTTTTCTACAAGCGTCGGTTAATCCTTACATCACCATCCTTGGTCCTATTGAAAGTGCAGCCAAACGAATGAGTTTCATGGGTATTGCCAACAAACTGGCTTGGCCCGTTGCACCACTGTTCCTGTCGTTGGTCATTGGTAAAAGTGTTGAAAACGTGCAACTAGCTGATATCACACTGCCCTTCTACATTATCATTGGTATTTTCCTGTTGCTCGGTGGACTGGCATATTTCGCACCACTACCTGAGGTAAAAGCTGCAGGAGAGGATGAAGAGAGTGGTGAAACCTGTGCTTATGCTTCAAACAAAACTTCAATTTGGCAATTTCCTCACTTGCTCTTAGGTGTACTTGCCTTGTTCCTATATGTTGGAGTTGAAACAATCTCGTTAAGTACGTTGGTCGACTATGCACAAAGCATTAACCTGCCAGGAGCAGAGCTTTATGCATGGATCGCTCCTGTGGGAATGGTTATCGGATATGTGTGCGGAATTATTTTTATCCCCAAATATCTCTCTCAGGCAAAAGCTCTGTTGATCTGCTCAATACTAGCCATCTTCGGTTCAATCATGGTTGTTTTCACGCCCGAAGCCACTTCAATCTGGT
>QKCF01000158.1 GCA_003246935.1 Sunxiuqinia sp.
CATTATTTATTGCAATGGATGCAGAGTGGGGCGTGGGCATGCGTCTGCATGGGGTGATTCCCTTTCCGTACAATATGATGATGGGTGCTTCTGATAATCCGCAATTGGTGGAGCAGCTAACCGATGAAATGGCTTACCAAATGAAACGAATGGGAGTTCAGGTAAGTTTTGGGCCGGTAGCCGATATCAACACTCAACCTTTGAATCCGATCATTGGGATGCGCTCGTTTGGAGAGTCTCGGGAGCTGGTAACTGATCTGAGTATCGCTTATATGCGAGGACTGCAAAAAAATCACATCATCGCAATTGCGAAGCACTTTCCCGGTCACGGAGATACACAAACCGATTCGCATCTGACACTTCCATTGGTTCCTTATTCACGTGAGCGTTTGGATTCGGTTGAACTTTATCCTTTCAAGCATTTGGTTGATGCAGGAATTACCGGAATCATGTCGGCTCATCTTCATGTTCCGCATTTAGACGGAAGGGAAGGCGTTCCTTCGAGCCTGTCTCCCAAAATTATCAATGGTATTCTAAAAGATGAATGGTCGTATGAGGGACTGGTGGTAACTGATGCGATGAATATGGGTGGCGCAAAAGCTTTTGGGGAACCAGGAGAATTGGAGGCTTTGGCGTTGAAAGCGGGGAACGATGTTGTTGAATTTCCCAAAGATGTCGATTTGGCCATGACTGGAATCAAAAAAGCACTAAAAGAGGGAGAGCTGAGCTGGGACGAGATCAACTTGAAATGCCGGAAAGTGTTGGCCGCAAAATACTGGGCAGGTTTATCGCAGTTTAAGCCTATCGACAGTAAGAATCTAATAGCTGATTTAAACAGACCACAAGCAGAATTGGTAAAACGGAAGATGATTGAAGTATCGCTAACCCTGTTGGAAAACGAACAGCAGCTGTTACCACTGAAAGGTCTGGATACCTTGAAGGTAGCTACCGTAGCAGTGGGTAGGAGCGAGTTGACGCCTTTCCAAAAAATGTTGGTAAAATATACTCAGACAGCGAATTTCTTTCTGCCTGAACAATTTACTGCTGAGCAGTTAGCTGAGCTAAAGGAGAAATTAAAAGGCTACAACCTGGTAGTTGCAGGACTTCATCTTTACGAAAGTAAAAGGCGCCACTCAATGCAGGTGGGAAATATGCAGAAAGTTAAGCCCCAACGCTCTTATGGTTTAACCTCCGAGACGGAAAGTCTTCTGGCTTACCTGGCAAAAGAGAAGAAATCGGTGGAGGTGTTTTTCTCAAGCCCATACGCTTTGGCTGAAATTAAAGATTTTAAAGCGCCAGCCGGTTTAATCATGGCTTACCAGAACGATTCGCTGGTACAGGAGTTAGCTGCTCAGATGATTTTTGGCGGAATTAGTGCATCCGGTAAATTACCGGTAAGTTTAGGAAGTTATTATAAATTGGGTGATGGATTAGCGATTGAGAATACAATTCGCCTGAAATACACAATTCCGGAAGAAGTTGGAATGAGCAGTGCGCGTTTGACACATCAGATTGATTCAATCGTTTTTGATGCCATTGCACAGAAAGCAACACCGGGGTGCAGTATTTTGGCAGCCAAGGACGGAAAGATAATTTTTAGAAAGACTTACGGCTACCACACTTTCGATCAGCGGATCCCTGTAAATGAGGATGATTTGTATGATTTGGCTTCAGTCACAAAGGTATCTGCAGCAACTGCTGCTATTCTGAAATTGACGGATGAGAGTAAAATCAATATGGATGATCGTTTTTCTGATTACTGGACGGATTGGAAAAAGAGCTTGTTTCACCGATCGAATAAGCAGGATTTGGGATGGCGCGAGATTCTGGCGCACCAGTCCGGATTGATTCCCTACCTGAGATATTGGAAAGAAACTCTTAGAGGAGACGATGAACTAATTGCGAAGTGGTATATGCCTGAGGAAACGGAAGGTTTTACACTGGAAGTAGCACCGGGCTTATTTCTGAAAGATAAGTTTAAGAAGCGTATATATCGAGATATCCGGCTTTCTGAAATCAACCCTCCAGGAAAGTATGTCTATAGCGGGATAACATTTCTGCTTATTCCTGAGTTAACCCAGAAGCTATCCGGAAAACCATATGTCGATTTTCTGAATGACAATTATTATGCGCCGCTTGGTGCATGGCATCTGACCTATAAACCATTGGAAAAATTTGTGAGAGATCTGATTGTGCCAACAGAGTATGATTCACTTTACCGCAAGCAGTTGGTACAAGGAACAGTTCATGATGAAGCTGCCGCGGTTATGGGTGGAGTGTCCGGCAATGCGGGATTATTTTCAAATGCGAATGACCTGGCCAAACTGATTCAAATGTACTTGCAAATGGGGACATATGGTGGGCATGAGTATCTGAGTCGTGAGACGATGACCGATTTTACAAGTTATCAGTTTCCTGAAAACGGAAATCGTCGCGGCCTTGGCTTTGATAAACCCCTTGTCGACAATAAAAATGTTGATCCAGAGCATAGCTATCCGTGTCCCGGGGCTAGTCCCGAGAGTTTCGGTCACTCTGGTTTTACAGGCACTTTTGTCTGGGCTGATCCCAAATACAATCTCATTTATATTTTCCTGAGT
>QKCF01000056.1 GCA_003246935.1 Sunxiuqinia sp.
CATCAGTAAACGCTCCGGCCTGTTGGGTAGAATGGTCGCCGATGGTAAATGGTTGATCGGTTCGGAACTGACTCCTGATTTTTGGCGTGCTCCGACAGACAATGATTTCGGTAACGGAATGCCGGTGCGTTGCAATGTTTATCGCACAGCAGGTGAAAATCGGGAGCTGAAAAATCTTGAAGTAGAAGAAAAAGGCAATACAGTTGTTGTTATAGCCGACCTGTTGCTGAAAGATATTAATTCGGATTACCAGCTGGTTTATACGATGAACGGCGATGGTAGCCTGAAGGTCGACGTGAACTACAAAGCAGGTTCGGATAATTTGCCGGATATGCCTCGCTTTGGGATGGTTGTTCGTTTATCGGGCGACTACGATCAGTTTAGTTACTATGGCCGTGGCCCGTGGGAAAACTACAACGACCGTAACTCGGCTTCTTTCCTTGGAATTTACAACAGCGATGTAGCCGATCAATATTACCCATACATCCGACCACAGGAAAATGGCTATAAAACCGATATTCGCTGGATGGCCTTAACCAATAATGAGGGAATGGGCTTGAAAGTAGACGGACTGCAGGCTTTAAGCGGGAGTGCTCTTCATTTTGAATCAGCGGACCTCGACGCAGGATTGACGAAAAAGCAAAGACATGCGGCAGATGTTCATCCTCGTTCTGATGTCTTCCTGCACATCGACCTCGAACAATGTGGCGTTGGAGGCGATAACAGCTGGGGAGCCTGGACTCATAAACAATACCGATTGGAAGAGAAAGCGTATTCATACAGCTTTGTTCTGAAACCAGTAAAATAACATAATGAAAGAGGCGGTCGTATTTCAGAGGAACATGACCGGCTTTTTCCTAATTCATAACCAATGAAGATCAACTTATATTTTTTGTGCGGATTGTTACTTCTTGTTACTTTTTCTTGTAAATCACTAAAGAACATTAAACCAGTCGATTCAATCACCCCCAAACTTTCTGTTGTAGGAAAGGGATGGTCTGAGAACAGTGTTAACGCAACGATTTTTCGAAAAAATTCAGTCGTTTCTTCAGCAAACTATCAGTTTGTTGCTTATTACGACAATAGTGCTCATGTTGTGATTGCCCGTAGGAAACATGGAAAGAATAAATGGGAACTGCATCAGACTCAGTATACAGGAAATGTCAAGGATGCACACAATGTCATCAGTTTGATGGTGGATGGTGCAGGCTATTTGCATATGAGTTGGGATCACCACAACAATCCGTTGCATTATTGCCGCAGTTTACAACCCGAAGGTTTGGAAATGGGCGAAATGATGTCGATGGTGGGCGAGAACGAAAATCTTGTTTCGTATCCGGAATTTTATGCGATGGCCGACGGAGGGTTGCTGTTTGCTTATCGTGATGGCGGCTCTGGGAATGGGAATCTGGTGTTAAATCATTACGATCTGAATACGCAAACTTGGTCGCGTTTGCAGACAAACTTGATTGATGGAGAGGGGCAACGCAATGCTTACTGGCAAATGTATGTTGATCACCTCGGTACAATTCATGTATCATGGGTATGGCGCGAAACGCCTGATGTGCACTCTAACCATGACATGAGTTACGCCTGTTCGAAAGATGGAGGTGTGACCTGGCAAAAGTCGACGGGTGAAGAATACCAATTGCCGATTAACCAGACAACTGCTGAGATGGTAAAAACTATTCCGCAGGGTAGTAACCTGATTAACCAAACATCGATGACTACGGATGCCGACGGTAATCCCCTCATTGCAACATACTATAAGGGAGATGGGGACAGCTGTACGCAGTTCCATATTATCTACTTGCAGGACGGACAGTGGAAATCATCTGCAGCAACAAACCGCAAGCTTGATTTTGAGTTGGGGGGAGTTGGCTCACGGAGTATTCCAATCAGTCGTCCGCAATTGATGGTTGTGAAAAAAGGTGATGAGCAGCAATTGGCTTTGATTTACAGGGATGAGGAAGAAGGCAACAATGTGGTGATGGCAACATCAATTTTAGCAGATCAGTTGAATTGGACTTCGCAAATTATTAGTCCTTATCCTGTTGACCGGTGGGAACCGTCGTACGATTCGGAGCTGCTGAAAAAGCAGAATAAGTTGAATATCTATTTTCAACGGGTTGCACAAGGGCAGGGAGAAACATCAGTGGCATTGCCGCCTCAAGATGTGTGCGTGCTGGAAGTGAACCTGAACTAGGAGATTTTAGGAAGGCTGTTTACCATTTGGTGGACAGCCTTTTTAGCCGTCAAATTCGAAATCGTCAATATTGAAGGGCAAATCATCATCCGGATTTTTGTCGTTCGGACCCACTCCCGGTGGATTGAATAAGCCCCAACGATCCACGACATAGTTCGTTTGATCAAAAGATCCTACCCAATCTATAAAGAGCAAGCGGTATTCTTCAATCAGGTCACGTACCATTTCATAGTATTCTACTTCTTCGAAACCGAAAAGCTTTAAATGATGATATTGTAACAAAAGTGTGTGTGCTGCTTTTCTGATAATGGCAGCACTTTCCATTTTTATGTCATAAAGGTCTGATGCCTCTGCTCCGGCTACCTTAACCATTAATAAAAGCGCATTCGTTAGAATCTCCTGCTTTGCAAACTGAAGTTTTTCGTCGTCCGAAGGAATTAAGTCGACAATTTTGGAAACAAGCTCATAGATTTCTTCCCCTTTTTTATAGATCGGGAGATTTTCAATTTTGTTTTGATGACCCATTCGCGCGCAAATTTTCGTTTCTGATTAATACAACGTTAAAACATGTTTTTCATTTTACGACATCTGTCTATTTTTTGACTACGTACGGTGTTTTTTCGATAATTTAGCGCAAAACCCCAGTATAAGATGCAGTATCTTGAAGCCGCTATAGAATTGAAGAAGTTGATTCGCAAAGTGAATCATCTTCAGATGCAGAAGGAAACAACGGTTCTTTCTCACAAAAACTCCATGTTTTTATGTTCCGATGATAAATCGTTGGTCGAAGTAACCATGAAGGAGTTTTCCAATGAATTTGTGAAATCTGTGTTGCAGCAATATCCTACCACTAAGGCGTTTGTGATAACAGATATGGCAGCGATGCCCGTAAAGGAGCATATGCTGACATATTGGTTATATAAAGGCTATCACCAGGGAATGGAAAAAGGGATGGTTTATTTTCAGCCAATTGACCAGCAAAGTCTACAAAAACAAGGGCAGCTTCAATACAGTAACCTCGAAGAAAATATCTTTTTAAAACATGCCGGGCCTGACTTCGAAGAAAGTTCATGCAATGCCATGGAAACTGATGAAGAGATTGAAGGCGGGAAAAGCATTGTTTTCCTGATTGGTAATATGGACGAAAGCCGGTTGCTCTACGACATTGAGCGGCTTATTGTTGATTCGGCCAATAATGTGCAAAACCACAAAAGTCTTTCTTTTAAATTCATTTTGAACATCAATAAGTTTGGAGGTTTGCCTTCCAACGACTTCTTGGGGAGGCTGAATGTCATCGAGAAATTTGCCAAAGAGCAAATCTCTGCTGAATACGGAAACACGCGCTTTATTTTCGAACTGGAGAGTTGATTGGACAGAAAATTCGTTAAGCGTTGAAAAATAGTAGACCTGTATGAGAATCATACAGGTGTTTTTATGCTTGGTTTAACGATGTCATTTATGAATGATCTTTGATATATACAGTGCCAATATCGAGTTGGTAGAGGCTTGCACTGGATTAGGCTTTCGATGTCGGGGATATGTGGTTTTGTAGTTAAAATGCGCAATTACAATTGATGCGCTTTAGGATTGATTAAAAACGAAAGGCAACGGCTATTGGGAACGTTTTCGGCTTTTCGTAGAGACTCCGTTTTGTTAGGTGGTAATAAATATCCAGAATCAAGCAAACTTGAGCCGGTTGATAATCAGATAAGTCTATATAATTTTGTAACTTTATTTATGTCCGTTTAGGCTGTTTTCCGGAAAAAAGCCTGTTCTGAATGGAGCTTCACATCTTCGAATAGTGGCAGCTCTTCTCTTTTTGGCTGTTTAGGAATACTTTGAAAGTTTGTAAATGAAAAACCAAGGATCAAGTGTTTGCTGGATTGTCCTCCAGTTCTTTTTTACCTTTCATTTTACTTCTTTATTTGCTCAACCAAACGACACAATTATTAGCCCGGAGATCCTTTCCTTTATGCAGGATACCTCAGTGATCGGGAACTTTCCCGGTGCTGACGCTATCATTTTACTGCACGAGACGAAGATATTTGTTGACGAGGAAGCTTCCTTCGAACATTCAGAGCATGTTTGCGGAAAAGTTCTGACAGAGAATGGAAAGTCAGGTTACAGCCATGTCGTTGTTCCGTTTAATTCTTTTTTTGAAGAGGTTTCACTTGACTTTGCCAGAACGATTAAGGAAGACGGTAGTATTGTACGAGTATCAGAAGATGCTATACAGCTAAAAACCGGACAGGTAACGACAAGTGGAAAAGAGAGCACCGATCAACGCTTGTTTTCTTTTCTTTTTTCGGACTTACAGCTCGGGGATGTGTTTGAATACCAGGTAACTCTTAAGCAAAAGAAAGCGATTATCCCGGATGAATGGTTTGGCGAGTTTTATTTTCATTATGTGGCCGTCAATTGGCTTGATTGGAATGCGCCACTGCACATTGATCCTGTTCGTTTGGCACGAGTTGAATTGCAAATGCCGCACAGATCAGATTTTAATCAGAGTTTACAAGGGATAAAATTGAAGCCAAAGTATAAAAGAAATCATGATAAGAAAGTGGTTGTGTGGGAAATCAAAGATCTTACTTCGCCTGTCTTTGAAGCATATATGCCTAACTTAAATGATCTGCTTGCCGGAATTCGGCTCAGTTCGTTGGATGACTGGTCTCAAATTGATCAGTGGGCGAGTACCCTTGTTTTTGATTTTGAAACAAAATACCCGGAAATAAACGCATTGGCTGATTCGTTAACACGTAATGCTCAAAGTGACAATGCAAAGATAGCTGCATTGTATAGATATGTACAGGAAGAAATCGACTATGCTCCTGTAGATTTTGGAAGAGGGGGCTTAATTCCTCAACTTCCCAGTAAAATCTTGATTAAGAAATATGGTGACTGCAAAGATAAAGCGTCGTTGTTAGTGACATTGCTGGATGCAGTTGGTATCGATGCTTATCCGGCGTTGATTAATCCCATTCGGGAGATCGACTTGAAGGTTGCGTCCCCTCAGCCGTTCAATCATGCAATCGTTTATATCCCGCGTGAGAAAAAGGACATTTGGTTAGATCCGACCTCTGAAGTTACAGCTTTTCCCAATCTTTTTTTTCGGGACACCGATAAGTGGGCTTTTGTTATAAATGGAAAGGGAGGTGAATTTATTAAAACGCCTCAATTGCCCGCCGGGAAAAATCAGCTCCGAATAACAGCTAGTTTTTTAAGTGAAAACGGTAAAATCAAAGCTTTTTTATTCACAGATGTGATAGGAGGATACAACGATCTTTTTAAGTCATTTATAAAGCCGCTTTCAGGAGAACAGAAAGATGAGTTAATTCGCAGGGAAATCAATGCTACAGTGCCTGGTTATCAGATTCAAAAATCTGGCTTTATCGCTCTGGATAATCAGAATGAGGAGTTAAAAATGTTTACTATATGCGAAGCAAAACATGAATTGGATAGCGGTGTTCCAACATTTATATATAACTACAATCCGATTCCTGGTATAAGTCTTTCAGCTCTAAGCATCTTTGCTTTGCCTTCTCCAAAAAATCGTGAGCACGATGCGATCTTTCCGATGAATTACAAAATAATATGCAATCAAATGTTTCGCGCGCCTAGCGATGATTATAAAGCAAAACTTTTGCCTCCGAGTGATTCGGTAAATACGTTATTTCTCGACTTCTCCCGACATTTTAAGTTGAAGGGGGATACGGTCCTTGCTGATTGGGAGCTCACAATGAAGGAAAAACACATCAACAAAAAGGACTACCCCGATTTTTATGCAAGCATGCAGGACGTTCTGAAAAAATTAAACTGGGGGATCGAATTTGAGATGAAGCAAGAGCGGGCCATTAATGCCGGAAGCGAAGAGCAGGAGTTGCCGCTAAGTATTTTGGTTGTGGGAACAAAGCAGCAGGCGAATCTCATTTGGCAGAAGCTTGACCAAGGCGAAGAATTTGAAAAGTTGGCGAAGCAAGAATCGATCGGGCTGGCTAAGGAGAAGGGGGGAGACCTGGGAAAAATAAATCCTGATGACTTAATGGAGGAACTGAGAACCACTGCAGTCAATTTACAGGCAGGGGAGTATAGCAGCGTCATTGAGACCCCCGCAGGCTTTTTCATCATTAAACGAAACGATGAAGCAATCGCATCTGAAGCCTCATCGGTAAATTCATTTCAGCAATTGCTTGAAAAGGGGAAAGCCGCTTATAAGAATGAGTTTTATCTGGATGCTCTCCGTTATTTAGGTGAAGCCGCTGAGCTTGAACCGGAGAATCCGGATGTGCATTATTATTTGGCTTTAACCTATATCGCTCAGCACCCGAAACTCGAACAAATTTGTGATTGGACCAGGCAAGCCAGCGAAAGAATATCCGAAGAGCTTGAAAAAGTGATTCAAATCAAACCGGATTACCAAGCAGATGGTATGGATCCATATACCTTGTTGGCAACTCAGTGGGGGCATCTTGCTATAAGTTATACTTGCCAGGGGAAAGCAGACTCTGTTCGATGGGCTTTTGAACGTGGGAAAGAAGCCGGAGCATTTTATCCGGTAATCAATGAGATTGCAAGAAACCTTATGGCTTCCTGTGAGGAGAATGCAATTTTATTTACAGATGCTTTATCCTTGTTCTTTTGGTATCTTCAATTGGTTAAGGGATACCGAACTGATATTAGCGTGGTTTATAAAGGTTGTTTGAATTTCCCATGGTATGCCAAAGCGATTAGACACGAAAATCCTTTGCTGAAAAATGCTGTAATTTTTAACTTGAAGGATGACGAAATTGATGCACTAAAGCCTTTGTCGTGGAGAACAAGGGACTATTCAATTGCTGTAAAGAACGACCCCATGAACATTGCCGGGATGATTAAATGGACGTTGAAGCCAACTTATATGGGGCGTTATCTGCTTGTTCCAGATCAGCTTTTAATTCAAATTATAGAATCGAATCAATGGCAAAAACCTATTTACACGAATTCCCCGGATGATTTTGTTAATCTAGACAAGTATTTGACACGGGAGGGGCTGCTTTCCCGCTTAAGTTCGCATGAGGTATTGGAATCTTCAACCGATAAAACATTCGATCTATACCTAAAAAAATATACTTTCGAAACAATCAGGGATCCTGAAATTAAGAATATTCCTGCAGCTAGCCGTCTTATTCATGAGTTTCGCAAGGGGATTTATTCAATGGAAGCTGATTACTCCCGTAAAAATCAGTATCCGCGAATTATTCGAATTGTTGAAGATCTCGATCCGAAGTTTCCCCCTGAAGTTATTCCGCTTTTAAATAAGGAATTGGATTGTTTCAGCCAGTTGATGCGGGGCCTTGCATACCTGGATGACAAACAATATGATAAAGCGATCGGATTTTTTAAAAAAGGTATCGCTGTAGATCCTACTTACATTCAACATTGGATTTACTTGGGTAAAGCCTATTTGGAGGCAAAAGATTACGATGAAGCTATCGCTGCGTTTGATGGGCTTTTAGCCTTGGATTCCTCTAATAAATGGGGGTATCTGGGTAAAGGTGATTGTAAGCAGAGACTTGAGGAAAATGAAGAAGCTTTGGCTCTTTATGAAAAAGCGACCCGGATCGATTCGACATTGCAACTTGCCTATTTAGGAGAGGGCATTGTTAAAATTAGGATGGAACAGTTCGATGAAGCAAAACAGGCATTGGAAAAAGCCATCGAGTTGGATTCCATCAATGGTTCGCCGTATGCAAATCTGGGATGGATGTATTATAAGATGGGCGATTATTCCAAGTGCATTGAATATTCCGAAAAAGCGATTGGGCTTGATTCAACAGCTCTTGCTCCCCGTTTCAACCGCGCAATTGCTTATTTGTGTTTGCACGATTTCGGGAAAGCCAAAGAAGAGTATACAATGTGTAAAGCGAGCAGTATTGACCAAAAGGAGGAAATCAGTCAAGAAACCATTGATGAAATAAAGAGGTTGCTCGATGATAAACAGCTCGCAGAACAGGCTCAATATGTATTGACTGAAATTTTAGGCGTAAAGGATGACTGAGTCGTATTGATGAAATAAAGAAGTTATTTAAAACAAAATTTGGGACAATGAAACAGACAAAAGACATTGAGAAGGATAGCCGGTATATTTTTTTAATGATGATCTTCCCCTTGATGGTGGCGTGTACAGCAAGTCCCAGATTAGCATCTTATTTAATAAGTCCGGCTAACGATCAAGCAAGTTCTGCATCTATTGTAATAAGTCCGGACCAAGGGCGGGAAGATGCTTTTTGCTTTAAGTTGAAAAATAACACCGATGAATCCTTACTGATTGACTGGGAGAACTCGTATTTAATCATCAATGACACCGTTTACAGGTGTATACATACCGGGATATGGTTTGTTGAACGGGAAGTTCTACAAGAAAAATCAGAAGTTCAATCTGGTTCCGAAATTGCTGATTGTCTTTTTCCTTCCGAAAAAATATATCCGAAGGTTAATTCAAAACGGTGGATTCAGGAACCCTTGGGAGATGATCATGGAAAATATGTCATAACCATTATTCAGGGATGTAGAGAGGAGCAACTGCGAGGTACATTTTTAGTGGAACTGAAAAGACAACGGACTCCGGTGGTTCTCGAAGAACGTACAACAAATACCTACGATAAAGCTAAAGCATGGGCGAATGGTCTGTGGTTGGTTTCGCAGTTTCTCTTGCTCTTTTCTTATTGATTATTTCTGTTTGTCTGAAGTGTAACTATGAAGATCATTCGATTAGGGGTAAAATTATTCTGTCACAAAACTTTGTATATTTTGATGAAATAAGTAGAATTTGCCCACTAACATCCTTTAACACTACTTGGCACGCGTTAACACAATGGCGGGTTATCTTTGTATCATACAAGAGAGAGTAAAATTACTTCGTAGATTTTTTTCATAGAGATAGGTTTTGGTTAGTTTGAGAAAAGGATGGCAGGGGTCATCCTTTCTTTATTATTGGATATACGTTTTCAGTAGAATCTATTTTTCTCTGATTAAAATATTACAACGTCTGACAAACTCACTTACAAAAAAAGCCCGGATGGTTGGTCCAGGCTTGAACTCAATTATTGTCAATATTATAAAGTAATTGTTTCAGTTTCAGTTGTAGAGTTTCCGTCTTGATCTGTTACAATAGTCGTCACCGTGTAATTACCGGAAGTACCTTTCTTAAATGACAGGTCGTGTATGCCACTTGCTGACGAACCGGATACGATAGTTGTCGTACTGACAGTTTTTAGTGTTGGATCTTTTAAGGTTGATGTAACAGTTGCAAGATCTCCGTTTCCATCAAAAACACTCCAGCTTATCTGTACACGTTTCGTTGCAGGGTTGCTTGTATTGGCAACTCCCCAGCTTGTGAAAGTTGGAGCTTCGTTTGCGCTTTGTTCCGAGACACTTGCTGTTGTGCTCACCAGGTTAGAATTGACGATCCCATCGTTAACAGTAAGTGTTACTGTATATTCTCCTGCAGTAGCGTAACTGTGGGTAACAGTCGTTGACGGTGTTGTTGTCCCGGTGCCATCGCCAAAGGTCCAGATGTAGTTTAAAGTCTGGTTGTTTGTGGTAGAGCCATCTACATTATCATAGTCCGATGAGCCGGATGCATCAAGGGTAACAGCCTGTCCTGAAATCCCGGAGTAAGG
>QKCF01000081.1 GCA_003246935.1 Sunxiuqinia sp.
CATAGAAACAAAAACAAAATTTTTAGCCAACTCACAGATCATGAAAAAACTACAATTCAAGAAAGACATTAACGCATCCGCAGAGAAAGTTTACAATACGATGCTTGGCATTAGCAATATTGAAACATACCAGCAATGGACGTCCGAATTTAATCCAACCTCAACTTATGAAGGAAGCTGGGAAAAGGGGGCAAAAATCTACTTTATCGGAACGGATGAAAATGGTAAGAAGGGCGGAATGGTATCTGAAATTGCTGACAACATTCCATTCCGGTTTGTTTCTATTCGTCATTACGGAATTTTAGATGGTGAAAATGAAATTACCGAAGGTGCTTTGGTTGAAAAATGGGCAGGCGCACTGGAAAATTATTCATTCCAGGAGAATAACGGTGTGACAACGGTAACAGTAGAAAGCGATGTAGCAGAAGACTTTCTTGATTATTTTAACACGACTTGGCCAAAGGCTTTGAATAAGCTCAAAGACCTTGCTGAAAAATAGAACACGGACAGAAACCGCAGGCTGAATACGGAAAAATTAAAACAACGACACGTTATTAAAGGCTAAAAAAACATGCGGCTGACAGGGGAGAAGAACATTAAAGTACATAACAAAGCTTGGTTCCCGGCCGACAAATACATGCTCCGACAGCGACACGTTTTTAGCCAAGGCTGTTAGATATAATGCTGAAAAACTAGAATGTTACCGATACAATTTAAGACAAGGTTTAGTAAAGAAGAGCTTGGAGAATTGACACCTTCCGAGATATTGGATGTTATACAAAACTGGCTTGAGGGAAAAGGCTTCCGATATGTCAAAAGAAAAAATGACAAAATAATATTTCATAAAGCGGATGGATGGACCTTATTCAATACACGTTCCTTTTTGGTTAGTGGAATTGTGAAAATAAAGAATAAGAATGGAGGTATCGTAGTTGTAAATGGAAACTGGATGGTTCTGTTAATAGTAGTTCCATTTTTGATAATTATACTGTTTGCAAAGTCGAGATATTCCACGATTGATGAAGCAGATGTGGATATTCTTTGGACAGCTTTGATCGTTCTATTTGGATTGAACCTTATTACTAGAATTATTGCCCATTGGAGATTTAAATCAACAATAAAAGAAATGATAAAAACTATACCTGACAATATACATATTACATCGCGGGGGTGATGTGTTACGCACTCTGCATTCCTTCTTCGTTTCGGCATTTTCAAAGGTGGATCGAAAGGCATCCCAAAATCCCCGCCGACACGATACTGTCAATCGTTACGTACAATTATGATTCACTGAAATTGATTACTTCTCTAAAACCTCTTGACGAAAATAAACTCCCCAATCCAATATGTCCTCTATTAATTTATTCATCGATTTGCCTAAGGGTGTCAGGGAGTATTCAACGGTCACCGGCATCGTGTCGTGTATGGTTCTTGTAAGAAGCTTATTCACTTCCAATGCTTTCAGTTCCTGCGACAACATTTTCGGAGAAATGTCCGGTATGTCTCGTTGGATTTGACCAAACCGCTTATCTCCAAACGTAAGCGAAATTACTATGGGAATTCTCCATTTACCCTGTACTATTTCTAAGGCATCCCTGGCTGCCATTAGCCTGTACTTACATGAATCTACGTTGTGTTCCATAACAAAAAAATTAAGATACTCACCTTCGTATAACTACTCACCAGAGGGTAACTACTATATTTTGTATAGCAAAGGTAATTAATTTGTTACTCGAATTGCAATTCAAACATGCAGGAAGTTAGGATACGCCGGAAAAGGGTATATGCAAGCTCCATAAATTAGTAGTGATGATGGAAAATTTTCTGCTAATCCCACAAACTGCATCAGCCAAATTTCCCTGACTGGTACTCTTCAAAAGCCTTGATAATTTGTGCTTCTGAGTTCATCACAAAAGGGCCGTAATGGAAAATAGGTTCGTTCAACGGTTCTCCACTCATAATAAGAACAATACTATTTTCATCCTGTGCTTCTAGGTAAAAAGTTTCAGCAGCATCATTTTCAAACATGGCAAAAGTGTCTTTGGATACGTTTTGTTGTCCATTCACTTTTACGTTTCCTTCAACCACCAATAGGGCTGTATTATACGAATTGGGGAAACTGAATTCGGCTTTTGTTCCTTTGTTCAGATAGGCATTGAACAGGTTTACCGGTGAAAATGTGGTGGCAACACCTTTTTGCCCCAAATATTCACCCGCGATAACATTCACTGTTCCTCCCTCGTTTTTCAGCAGAACTTTCGTCATATCTTTGAAAGGCAGGTCCTGATAATGTGGAGTGGTTTCTTTGTTTTTAGCCGGCAGGTTTACCCAAATTTGCACCATCTGAAATAAGCCCCCTTTTTTCGAAAATTCTTTTTCGTGATGCTCCTGGTGCATGATGCCTGATCCGGCTGTCATCCATTGTACATCGCCTTCGCCAATAATGCCATGGTTTCCGCGGCTGTCTTTGTGCTCAATCTTTCCCTTGTACGCAATAGTTACCGTTTCAAATCCTTTGTGAGGATGTGCTCCAACCCCTCTTGGATTTTCTCTGGGAGCGAACTCATAGTCGGGATTGTATCCCACGGCAAAAAAGAAATTTCATTGCCAATTAACGAAGCTGTATAAAAGCCATCGCCCACCCAGCTGAAATGCGTGGGTGTTACTATTTTTTCAATATTTCGGTATTTCATCATCTTCCATTTTTTTCGATTCATCAACTCAAAACAGGAATACATTTTTGCCCCTCGAATGGCCATTCAGAACTTTTGTATAAGCATCTACAGCCTGGTCGAACGGATATACTGTGTCAATTTCCCAATGGTATTTTCCGGAAGCAACACCATCAACCACAGGTGTAAGAATGTTCACGTGTTTTTTCACCCACATGGCCTTGATTTTGGCTGAAGAAAGTGGTTTGCCCGAAGTAGCACCCATAAAACCACCGGGTTTCACTAGTGCTAGTGAGGTCTGTGTAGCTTCTTCCGAACCAATCATATCAACTGAGGCATCAAAGGGGGCGGGGTGAATAGCTTTTATACGTTCGATCAACCCCGGGCCGTAGGTTACCGCTGTCGCTCCTAGATTTTTCAGGTATTCCTGGTTCTTTTCTGAGGCAGTTGCTAGAGCTTCAATTCCTTTATCCCGGGCAATCTGAATGGTAATAGTTCCCAATCCACCAGAGCCACCATGAATTAACAAGCTTTTGATATTACCCAATTCGTTAATAATGGTGGCTGCAGTTTGCCCTACACCGGCAATAGAACCGGCTACTTCCCAACTCAACGATTTCGGCTTTTTAACGAGATTAGTGATGGGGACATCAATGACAGTTGCATGTGTAAAGCTGCTGCCCGAACCTAATACTTCATCACCAACTTTCCAGTCCGGATTGTTTTTATCAATCTCAGTGATAATACCGGCAAACTCAGTTCCAAACGTTTGAGGCAATCCTGAAAATTTAAATTCTCCTGACATCCTTCTGGCATCAATTGGATTAATTCCTGCTGCCATCACTTTGATGCGTGCCATTCCGCTGGCCAAAGGCTGGAGATCCTGAACATGAAAAGCCAAAACATCTTGAGCCTTTCCGTAAGCTTTTCCTATTAAAATTTTTGATTCCATCGTTTTATAATTTTTAGTTAAACAATTATTTGCTGCTTGTCTAGGCCTTAAGAGCAAGACAAATACCAGTTACTAATATTTTATCCACCATAACCTTCATCTGACAAAACAAAGTTAGAGTGATTAACTCAAAAATATCACTTGGTTACCTTCAGGTAACTAATTACTTAGAAGTAAGTAGTATGGCTAAAAAACTAAAAATAAGTGAGTTGTGTGTGATGATGTCAAATAGTGGAGGACCCGTTATATTCGAGCCATGGTTCGTCGGGATTTGTATTCCTGAAGTTATAAACAGCGGATTTGTAATTCGCATAAAGCTAAAGTAAAACGGATTATAAATTCTAGGCTTAACCAGATCGGATTACAAATCCGATGCAGCCGAAATGCTTTAATAAGCGCTATCTATTCCTCATGTATGCAATAGTGAAGACGAAGGGCAAGTGGTTTTTCGCTTTCGATATATAATTCTAACGATGAACGCAGGTTTTATAATAAAAAACTATTCGGAAGCAAAAAAACACAAACAGTTAAAACAATTACTGACGGAGATTGAAAATTTGAAAAACAGAATACAGAGGCAGATTAAATAATAAAAGCGCACA
>QKCF01000162.1 GCA_003246935.1 Sunxiuqinia sp.
TTCGAAGTCCTCCGGTCCAGTCGGGATTTACATGGCCGAGAACTTCATACTCGGTATTAGTGATTGGTAATCCGTCTGCACCGACAACAACTTTGTCGTCCTCGTTGCGCAGAAATGTAGTGCCGTACAAAGCACCCCATTCTTTACCTGGGAAAGCCATCAGTGACGTGTTGCGGTAAATGCTGTTGATTTGAAGTTCCTCTAAGCCATCGTCCAGGCTAAGCACTTTGTTTTTGTTTGTTGCCCAGTTGAGGTTAATATCCCAGCTAAATCCGTTTTTGCTGGAAATTGGGGTAGCGTAAATCTGAAGTTCGACACCTTGGTTGCGGATATTACCGGCATTTTTCATCCAAGAGTTATAGCCCGAGCTGTTTGGAATGTCAACGCTCAGCAATTGGTTCGATGTTTTGGCATTGTAGTAAGTAGCATCGATCCCCAATTTGTTATTTAAGAATTTCAGCTCAGTACCAACTTCAATGCTGTTTGTCTTTTCAGGTTTCAGGTCGAAGGTTGGTAAAGTAGACTGTGCACCAAACAGGTTTACTCCATTGAATGTCGTTCCCTGAGAATAGAATACAGTGCTTAGCTGGTAGGGATCGGTGTCGTTACCAACCTGTGCATAACCTGCTCTAAATTTACCAAACGAGAAGAATTTAGATTCCAGATCCATTGCTTTGCTGAAAATGAAACCTAAGTTGGCTGATGGATACCAGTAATTCCAGTTCTTTTTGGGAAGTGTCGAACTCCAGTCTCCCCGCAATGTCAGATCCAGAAATAGGTAGTCTTTAAATCCCAGGTTGGCTGATCCGAATACACTGCTTGATTTCTTTTCATATTTGGTGAAATCGACGTTCGGTTCTCCTTCGAAGTTTGAAGTTGAGAAGAAATTGGCAACAACCAGGTTTGTTCCTGAAGTAGTCGTAAAGTGATCTTCAGAGTAGCGATAGTTGGCACCAATTGTTGAGAACAAGTGAAGATCTTTAGTAAGTTTCTTGTCAATTTTCAACAACAAATCAGCATTGGATTCACTTTCGAAACGATATTGTTCCCAAAAGGTACCGTTCGTTGCGTTTGCATATAAATCGGTCCAGTCGCGGCTATACTGATGATACAGGTATTTCCGGTGCTCGTCGAAGAAATCGGTTCCTAATCTTGCAGTTACATCAATGCCGGGAAGAATGTTGTAATTCAATGCAACGTTTCCGTAAATACGTTTCCGTTTGCGCGACATGGTGTTCTTTTCAGCCAACCAATAGGGGTTGTTGTGTTGCCCGTCATAGTCCATCATCCAGTTGAGAGCTTTGTATGAACCATTGTAATACACAATGTCTTCGTAGTGTTTCTTGAGGTAATCCATATTTACCTGGCGACCAAACCAGCTGTTAAACTCAACAAGAGGGTTGCGCATGCTGTTTCCCTGTTGTGGAATATTGTCATTCTCGGTCTGTGCAAAATTGATGTTTGAGTCGAATGATAGCTTATCAGTAAGTTTGAAGCTGCTGTTCAACCCAATATTAACTTTTGTTTGATCGGTATTTGGTGAAGTTCCTTTTTGATGAACGTGGCTTAAGGTTAAACGACCGGTCCCCTTTTCACTGCTAGAGGAAAGGGCAACTGTATTGTTCGTAGTAACACCTGTGTCGTAGAAGTTTTTAATGTTATTTGCATGCGACACCCAGGGGGTCGGGGTAACATTGCCATTTGCATCTGCAGGTGAGTCCATTTGAGCGACCATTAAACCGGCATCCAGTCGGGATCCCCAGCTTTCATCCCAGTCCATACGGTATCCGTTGCCATTCAAATCCCATCTGAATTCTCTTAAATCGTGGAATTCCTGATAGGTTAAATCGCTGTAGTTTGTCTTCCATTCATATTCACTACCATTCCGGCCCTGACCATATTCGTTTTGATAGTCAGGAAGAATGTAAACATTGTCAACAGATAAAGCTGTAGAAACTTCTACGCCTACACCTTTTTTCTTTGTTCCTTTTTTAGTGGTGATGAGGATTACGCCGTTTGCAGCTCTACTTCCGTACAGGGCAGCAGCACTAGCTCCTTTCAGAACTGAGATACTTTCAATGTTTGAGGGGTCAATATCCATTGCTGCATTACCAAAGTCGGTATAGGTTTCTGACGACATAGCGGAGGTTATGGTGTTCATCATTGGAGTGCCGTCGATGACAAACAACGGTTCCGACGAACCCGAAAAAGATTTATTACCGCGGATTTTGATGGTTGAAGAGGCTCCGACCTGACCGGATGAAGTAACGATTTGAGCTCCGGCAATCTTTCCGGAAAGTGATGATACGACGTTGGTAGGGTTTGTTTCTGCAACTTCTTCGCCGCTAACATCCTGAACCGAATAGCCTAAGGCCTTTTTCTCTCGCTTAAGGCCCAATGCGGTTACTACAATGTCATTCATTTGTTCTGTTGAAGATTCCAGCTCAGTCGTTAGCTCTTTAGCCGAACCAACATTTACTTCTTGGCTTTCCATCCCGATGAAGGAGACGACTAATACCGTATTGGGAGCAACGGATAGTTGGAATTTTCCAGCGGTATCGGTTACTGTTCCGTTGCTCGTTCCTTTGTTGA
>QKCF01000406.1 GCA_003246935.1 Sunxiuqinia sp.
GTTTCTGAAATTGGTTTTGAAAGTGGATTTAACAACCTCTCTAATTTCAACCGCTGCTTTAAACGGATTACACAACATAGTCCTTTGAGCTACCGAAACCAGTTCCTTGCAGCACACGATTAATACCCCTTGCCACTGCCTAAAATCATCTACAATACATAATTACTGCCATTCTAAATACCACGTATGTAAAAACATTCCTCTATCATTCTTGTTTCATAACGACTAAAAGATATTTCCATCTTTTATTTTGAATTAAAAAAACATGAATGAATTGATCTTGAAATCTCCGTCAAAAAAGGATATTTCTACACCCGCAACTGAACCAATACAAGACTTCTTAAAAAGATTAAAAGAGAAAATGCACCAGGTGTTTCATCTGCGTGGCGACGTCAACCAATATGCACAACAACGTGGCCTTCCGCCTTTTGTTATGCGAGAAATCATGGACACAAATCCACTATCGATTGGTATTCCTACTGAATATGGCGGCCGCGGAGCAGTGATGCGCGAGAATCTGTCTTTGTTGGAAGCTGCGTCCTATGAGTCGTTAGCACTTTCGCTAACCTTCGGCATTAACTCGGCGCTGTTTCTTCAACCTGTTGCCAAGTATGCGTCGCATGAAGCCAAGGCCCCTGTGTTCAAACGATTCATCGAAAACAAAACCATGGGTGGATTGATGATTACCGAGCCTGACTACGGGAGCGACGCCTTAAACATGCAAACTTCGTTTACCGAAACTGAACACCATTTCAATCTGTCGGGCAAAAAACACTGGGCAGGTTTAACCGGCTGGGCCGACTTCTGGTTGCTTACGGCGCGCGGCAAAACAGAGAAAGGTGATTTGCAACGTGACATCGACTTTTTCATTTGCGACGTTACGCAACCGGGACAATCGATTAAAGTTGAAGAGTTTTACGACAACCTCGGCTTGTATCAAATTCCTTATGGGCGTAACCACATCGACGTCAGCATCCCGAAAGCACAAAAGCTTACACCGCATACAACCGGTGTCAAAATGATGCTGGACCTGCTTCACCGCAGTCGCATGCAGTTTCCGGGAATGGGTATGGGCTTCATCCAGCGTATGCTCGACGAAGGAATTAACCACTGCAAGCAACGGTTGGTTGGCGGAAAAAGCCTGTTTAGTTACGACCAAGTGCAGGAACGCCTGTCGAAGCTTCAGGCATCCTTTACAGTTTGTTCGGCGATGTGTGCCAACAGCGCGAAGAATGCTGGCCTGGATAAAGACTTAACCGGAATTGGCATTGAAGCTAATGCTGTAAAATCAGTTATCACAGACCTGATGCAACAAGCGGCACAATCGACGACTCAATTGGTTGGAGCCAAAGCATACCGTAACAGTCACATTGCGGGCCGAGGAATTACCGACAGCCGTCCATTCCAAATTTTCGAAGGTTCAAACGATATCCTATATGCGCAGATCTCTGAAGGAATCGTTAAGCAAATGAAAAAGTTAAAAGAGGCGAACCTGTTCAACTTCATGAAAGAGAATCCGCTGATGAGTCGTTCGGCCGACCAATTAAAAGAAATGTTCAACTTCAAGCTTGACATGCAGTTACCGCAGCGTAAACTAGTTGAATTAGGCCAGATTATGGGGCGTGTAATTTCTATGGACATGGTGCATAAACTGGCTGACGAAGGTTTCCGGAAAGATTTGATCGAAGGAGGCATTCAAATGCTTCAGCAAGATATTCAACAATTAATGGGAACATTCCATCACAGACCACAGTTATTGGTAGTCGACGATTACCAGGAAAACAGTTCGTGGTTAAAATATTCAGTTTAACGACTGGAAACATTTAGGGTTAAGGGCACCTCCATTCCGGGGGTGCTTTTTTATTTTGAAAAAGTTAACGAATATTGGTCAACCATTCCGGTTATGGCAGTGGTACGTTGGAATTGCTACTTTTGTGTAAATAGATTAATCCTGAAAACCACCGATTGTGACATTAACTCAGCAAATCAATCTTTGGCTTGAAAAGCGCCGTTGGTACGAACCACTGCGCCGCCAATTCTGGAGCCGCCCCGACCGTCTGATGGCAGCAAAAGCAACGTTGGCAATTGCCATTTTAGCGATTCCGTTTGTGGCTATCGGCAAGCCATTCTTTGGCATTACCCTGGGGCTAGGTGCACTAGCCGGTGCTCTTTCAGAGACTGATGACCACCCGAAAGGACGAATCAAGTCGATGATCCTAAAAGTCGTAAGCTTCGGGATCTCCAGTTTCACCGTTGGTATTTTGAGTCCCTACCCTGTTTTACTTGGCATTGGCTTAGGCGCCTCAACCATTGTGTTCCTGTTAATCGGTGGTTTAGGCGAGCGGTACAGAGGGGTAACTTTTGGTGCTATCTTAGTTGGAATCTATGCCATGCTGAGTATCGAAATCAGCCCGGCCTGGTACTGGCCTGCAGTATTGATGACAGCAGGCTCGTTGTTCTATGGTTTGCTTTCGCTGGCTTTAATGTATTATCGCCCGTACCGGTTACTGGAAGAACAGTTGGCGAGGGGATTTAATGCATTGGCCGACTATTTCGATGAAAAGGC
>QKCF01000161.1 GCA_003246935.1 Sunxiuqinia sp.
AAGTCGCCGGTACTCTTGGGAGCGTTGTTTTGTTCCATATCCTCCACGATTGATTTAATCGCGTTGAGGCTTTTCTTTTGGCAGGTAATAATCAGATTTTTGGTTGCCATGATGCGGACTGAGATCATGTTTTCAGGCTTTTCACCTTTAATCAGGTTTACGCCACGAACAATGAGTAGCAGCTCATCGGGATAGATGGCAACCCGTGGACGAGAGTCATCTTTGAGCAAGGCTGAAGCCGTCAGTTCATTGATGGATAGCGATTCGATGATTTGCTTGGATTCGGGCACGCTGAAATCGAGTTGAAGCCAGATGTAGTCGGAGCTGTCGCGCAGAGCTGGTATTGCTCTAATGTCGATGTGATCAACTTTTCTGCTTGTTGATTCGATATAAAATGCGTGTATGACGGCTTGCTTCATGGGACTTTAATTCGATTCAAGATACAACCTGGTTGAACGAGTTGCAAATTGATGTTTCAAATTTCTTGCAAACAGTTTTTCAGCTTGTTTGATGCCGGAAGTTTGAAAAAATAGAAAACGTTACTTGAGCAATTCGGTGAACGTTTTTTTCTTTTCAATATAAAACTTCCAGATTAGGCTTTTACACAAAATTTCATCGTGCCATTTGGGTGTCGATTCTGTCTTTAATTTTCTGCGTTTCGCCTTTAGTCGATCCCAATTTGAGTACAACGCATAATGTGCTTTTAGAACAGCCGAAATACCTTTAAAGTTTCCTTCGGCAAGTAATTTAAATGCAGCAATGCCATCCAAAATCATCCGAACAACGATCACCTTAAAAAGCCGGTTTGCCGGGCAGTTTTTGTACAGCATGAACAGGCTGTTGCGAAAATTGAGGAATAATTTACGGGGATTGTTGTAGGGCAAACTACCGCCTCCCAAATGATAAACCTGGCTGTAGGGGGTATAGCGAATTTGGTAGCCAAAATTTTTGAGTCGCCAACACAGGTCAATTTCTTCCATATGGGCCCAAAAGTCCGAATCGAATCCTCCGGTTTTGTGGTACAGGCTTGCGCGCACTGCAAAGCAGGCGCCGCTGGCCCAGAAGATATTTACTTCATCATTGTATTGTCCGTTGTCTTTCTCGACCACATCCAGAATACGGCCTCTGCAAAACGGAAACCCGAGCTTGTCGATGAAACCACCTGCTGCACCCCCGTATTCAAATTCATCTTTTTTATGCCAACTTAAAATTTTGGGCTGAACTGCAGCTACCGAATCGTCTTTTTCGAGTATTTCAATCATTGGTTTCAGCCAGCCCTCGGTAACTTCAACATCGGAATTCAGCAGGATATAGTATTTGGCGTCAATCTGTCTTAATGCTTCGTTGTAGCCACGGGCAAAACCGTAGTTTTCGGGGAGCTGTAACCGGGTAACTTCAGGAAATTGTTCTTCGAGTAGTGCCATTGACCGATCGGATGAGCCATTATCGGCAACAATGATCTCAGTTCCGTCAAGTTGACTGTGTTTGATAACCGATGGCAAAAACTCGGGAAGAAGCTTTTCTCCGTTCCAGTTTAAAATTACAATAGCGGTTTGGGTGTGTTCCATTGGTCCAAAAATACTCAGGAATTCAGAATTCCCGTAACAATATCGATCAATTGTTCTTTGCTTAGTTGTCCAAGCTTTTCCTGAATTTCGGCTGTTTGATTCTCCGTTTTATCAGCTAAAATATCAGCGAGCTCTTTCCATTGTTTCCCCGTCATCTCCTGCTGAAGTAATTCACGAACCCGGTCGCTTGCGCCGGTTTGGCCGGGAAGTCCAAGAGTTTCCAATTCCATAATGGCAGCGTCCAGAATTTCGTGTGCCTGCATTTTTACAGGGTCGTCTAATTTTTCGTTACCGGTAGCGTCACGCAAATGCCAGCTCGAGTAGTCGTATCTCAGTTCGAGAATCATCTTGACAATCGGGTGGGAAGCTCCGAAAATCCGGTTTAGAAAAAGCAACGTTTGATTTTTCCACGCTTCCAGATCGAAGCTCTTTTGATTCAACTTTTCAACCTGAGCCTTAAGCAGTGCAATTTCTTTTTCAGCCATGATGTGCTTTTTTATGCAATTTAGCGCATTGCCTCAGCTCGCCCAAGAATAGTGCTGTAAAACTTAGCCTAGTTGTTCGTTAATTTTTGCAAAGAAAGCAGGGAAATAGTTGGTGTTTGCAGAAACCAGCTCCTTGCCGAACAAGTAGTTGCTTCCGCCTTTGAAGTCGGTTACTTTACCGCCTGCTTCCTGTACCAAAAGGACTCCGGCAGCCACGTCCCATGCGTGTAGTGCATGTTCGAAAAATCCATCGAAACGACCGCATGCTACATAAGCTAAATCAACAGCAGCCGATCCCATGCGACGCATTCCCCTGGTTTCAATCATGAAAAATTCCAGAACTTTCAGGTATTCATTCAGTTTTTCAAAATTGTAATACGGAAACCCGGTTGCCAACAATACATCCTCGTGTTTTGATGATTTTGAAACGGAAATAGGCTGGCCATTCAGGTAAGCGCCACCATCTTTCCAAGCCGAAAATAGTTCGTTCTGGCCAATTTCGTATACAACACCCGCAACAGGAACATTATTTTGAGTTAAGGCAATTGAAACTGAATGGGGGAAGATACCGTGAATGAAATTTGTTGTACCATCCAGCGGGTCGATCACCCATTTGTACTCTTCTCCACTTTCGGTGGCTGTGCCTTCTTCTGTAATAAATCCGGCTTCGGGGAGTACTTCACGTAGGCGGGCAACAATCATTTTTTCCGTTTCCTTATCAACGTAGGTTACCAAGCTGGCCTTACCTTTTAGCTCGATGTCATCGTTACTGATTTTAGAACGTTCTTCACGAATAAATTGCCCTGCTTTTTGGGCTAGTTCAGCTATTGAGTTTGTAATATTTTGTAAATCCATTTCGATAAAGTTTTCTCAAAAGTCACTTAATTGACGGTTAGAAGCAAATTTTTGATGTTATTTTATTTAAAAGGATTATTGAATAAGGTTTTGGTTTGTAATTTCTCTGTATGTCAATTTGTTATGGTTGTTTGTGTTTGGCTTTTTGTTTTGTTTGGATGAGCTGTTTTCGAGCAAAAAGACAGATTGTTTTGATTATGGTACAAGAAAAGGTACAGATTTTGTCAATTGATTAATGTGAAATTAATTTCTCTGCGTTCTTTAATTTACGTCATCGGTTTTTACATTTAATTAAATAATGTGCAACTTTGCGAACTTTGTGATTTTGGAAGATTTCACGGAGGTACCAACAAGAAATATTAATTCAACTAAACACAGGAAAGATGAAAGCAAAATTACTAATAATACTGATTGCGGTTTTTGCATCCGCAGCCGTTTATGGGCAGGGATACTATAATGTTCGTGCCGTAGGATATGATATTAGCGATAACCTGGATTTGGAAGCGGTTTCCTATTTATTTGGTGAGTCTCGTGATTTGCAGGATTTCGAGAACCAATTGAACGATCCAAGAATGCAAATTTCTAATTTGGATTTGAACCGGGATGGTTATGTCGATTATTTGAGAGTAGTCGAGGTACAGGAACTTGGAATTCATTTGATTACGATTCAGGCTGTATTGGATCAGAATATTTTCCAGGATGTAGCGACAATTGATGTTGAGCGTAATCGCAATGGCGGCTTCTATGTTCAGGTGATCGGAGATCCTTACATTTACGGTCCAAACTATATTATTGAGCCGGCTTATGCCCGTATCCCTATAATTTTTAGTTGGTTTCTGCGCCCGACGTATGTGGCATGGCACTCTCCGTATTACTGGGGATATTATCCGACAAGATACAAGCATTACCATTGTATTTCAACCTATAAGTACCATCGTTACCTCTATAATCATGTCGATTACCATGTTCACACTTATCATTACAGCAATGTGAGACGTAATCCGAGAGCAGTAGAGCTTCAACGATCAGTAAGAAGAAACGACTACGGGACTCGTCATCCAAATTCTTCGTTTTCAAGCCGAAACTCAGGTTACAAGAATAAGTATGAAATGAGTAGAAGTCGTTCGGTAACCGACACGCGCTTAGGTCGCGGCACTTCAGGTAAGCCGAGCTATCAGAGTGGTAGTCGCTCTGGAAGTGCACAGCGAGATTCAAAGGCTTATCGTTACGATAGCAATCGGGGAACAAGTTCAAGAAGCAGTCGTTCGGTGACGACGCAACCAAGCACTGGTTCGCGAGGTCAGGCACAAAATAAGAGTAACGGACAAAGTTACAATCGTCCTTCATCTCCAGGGGCATCTAACGGTTCGTCTTATCAACGTAGTAATCGTTCTTCAGGCAATAATTCGGTTAGCAGCTCTTCTTCCAACCGTCAATCGCAGGTGAAAAGCAGTCGCTCTTCATCTGGCTCAAGTAGTTCTACCTACGAACCCTCTCAAAGTCGGAAAATAGAGTCAAGTTCAAGTTCAAGTTCAAGTTCACGTTCGAGCAGAAGTAGCAGTGGAAACACAGGAGTAAGCAGTAGAAGCTCACGTTCTACTAACACTTCTTCCGTGAATAAATCATCCGGCAGTAGTCAGAAAGCGCAAAAGGCGAGTTCAAAGAGATCGAGCTCGAACCGAGAAAGCCGCTCAAGCAGAAACAGAGGAAATTAGTATCCAAGATGAATATAAACGAAAAGCCCGGTCAATGCCGGGCTTTTCGTTTATATATGGATGTCATTTTAAAGTAGGTCACTTGCTAATTCAGCCAAATAGCTTCGTTCTCCTTTTACCAGGTTCACGTGTGAAAACAGTTCCTGTTTGCGCATACGGTCGGTCATGTAAGCCAAACCGTTAGACTTCATATCCAGGTACGGAGAGTCAATTTGTTGTAAGTCGCCGGTAAAAACCATTTTGGTTCCTTCACCCGCACGGGTAATAATTGTTTTAATCTCGTGGGGTGTTAGGTTTTGTGCCTCATCAACGATGAAAAAGGCATTCGACAGGCTTCGTCCACGGATATAAGCCAGCGGTGTGATGATGAGTCGTTGTTCTTTTAACAGTTCGTCAATCTTCTGATATTCCTGGCTTCGCGGATTGAAGGCGTGCTTAATAACCGTCAGGTTATCGAACAGCGGCTGCATGTACGGGCTGATTTTCTCTTCAGCGTCGCCGGGCAGATAGCCTAAATCCCGGTTACTAAGTGCAACGATCGGACGAGCCAACAGAATTTGATCATACTGTTTGTTCTGCTCTAATGCCGCAGCTAAAGCCAAAAGGGTTTTCCCTGTGCCGGCTTTGCCACTTAACGACACCAATTTGATATCGGGATTGAGTAGCGAGTTTAAGCTGAAAGTTTGTTCTGCATTTCTCGGCTTAATTCCATAGGCTACCTTCTTTTCAACCCTGACGATGCGTTGTGTTGACGACTCGTAGCGCGCTAAAACACTCGATTTGTTTCCTTTCAGGATGTAGTATTCGTTCGGAACAGGCACTTCTCCTAAAGCAGAATCTGCGAATGAAATAGCACCGTCGTTGTAAAGTGTTTCGATTAAGCCGTCTTTGTATCCTTCAATTTCAGTAATCGACTTTTCGAAAACCTGCGGATCCTTAATTTTATCGTTTTCGTAATCTTCCGACAAAATACCCAATGATTTGGCTTTCATCCTTAGGTTAATGTCTTTGGTAACCAGGATCGTTTTTCGTTTTTCGCTTTCTTTCGTGTAAAACTCAGCAACAGCCAATATCCGGTGATCGGGAATGTCTTCTTTGAAGGACTGTTTCATAGTGTCGGAAAAAGGTTTTCCGGTAGCAATAATGAGTTTTCCCGATTCCGGTCCCAACTGGATGCCGCCATTAAATAACTGCTCGCCTACGATGTCGTCCAGGACGCGAACAAATTCGCGAGCCTGGAAGTTAATCGGATCATTTCCCTTTTTAAATTTATCCAGCTCTTCCAAAACCGTCAATGGAATGACGATATCATTATCTTTGAACTGGTAAATACAGTTGTGGTCGTGCAGGATCACATTCGTATCCAACACGAAAATTTTAGTTTGTTTGCGGCCTGCCATAAGCTTAAATTTTGGTGACTACGTTTACAATGTATGAAAAATCGACGACTACATTTATGACATAAAGCCAAAAGATGTGCAGTAGTTATCGACAGGTGTTGGCAAGATTGGTTAGAGATTGAAAAAGAGATGAGAAGCTATCAGGAAACTTTGGACTATTTGTATAGTCAGCTGCCTATGTTTCAGCGAACAGGTGCGGCAGCATATAAAAATACGCTCGGAAATACGCTGGTCTTGGATAAGATTTACGATCATCCGCATCGTTCGTTCAAGACAATTCACATCGCGGGAACAAACGGCAAGGGGTCGGTGTCGCATATGTTTGCTTCTGTATTGCAAGAGGCAGGATATAAAGTGGGGCTTTACACCTCGCCGCATTTGATCGATTTTAGGGAGCGCATCCGCGTAAACGGCGATGTCATTGGTGAGCAGGCCGTGATTGACTTTGTTGACACATTCGATACGCATAATAAGAAAGCTTGCTTGGAACCTTCGTTCTTTGAGATTACCGTGGCCATGGCTTTCTGGTATTTTCGATTGATGGAGGTTGATGTTGCAGTGATTGAAGTGGGCTTGGGCGGACGTCTGGATTCGACAAATATTATCACGCCTGAGTTGTCGCTGATTACCAACATCAGCTTGGATCATACCGCCCTGTTAGGAAATACGATTCCGCAAATTGCAGCTGAGAAGGCTGGAATTATCAAACCGAATGTGCCGGTCGTAATTTCAGAAAGTAATGATGAGTATAACGAGGTATTCGTTGAAAAAGCGAAGCGTGAAAATGCTCCGATTTACTTTGCCGATCAGGAATACACTGCCGCTTACAGTACCATGTTGCCTGCAGGGATGCAAAATTTCAATTTTCATAAAAGCGGAAAGCTTTACTACGAGGGGCTGAAAACCGACTTGCTGGGGAGCTATCAGCGATACAATATTGGTGGCGTTTTGAAGGCAACCGAATTACTTGCGAAGATGGGCTGGCGAATTACTTTGGAGTCAATTTATAACGGTTTAAGGCGGATAAAAGAGAATACCGGACTACGGGGCCGTTGGGAAGTTGTAGGCGCAAATCCGTTGGTGGTTTGCGATACCGGGCACAACGAAGCAGGTATTAAGCAGTTGGTTGAGCAAATCCGGCAGACAGCATGGAAGGAACTTTACATGGTAATTGGTATGGTTAGTGATAAAGATATTGATCATGTATTGGCGCTGTTGCCTACTGAGGCTCACTACGTTTTCACGCAAGCGAGCATTCCAAGGGCACTCGACGCACACGAATTAGCTGCTAAAGCCGGGCGGGTTGGATTGAAGGGATTGGTGATTCCTGATGTAAAACAAGCAGTGGTAAAATCCTTAGAAATGGCGCAACCAAATGATTTAGTGTTCATTGGTGGGAGTACTTTTATTGTCGCTGATTATTTTTCTTAATTTTTTTGCAATTTCTTTTTCTAGATAAAAAAAGGATATATATTTGCATCGCCTTTCCGGAAGGGAGGGACGTTCTAGAGAAGAAGGGCGGTTAGCTCAGTTGGTTCAGAGCATCTGGTTTACACCCAGAGGGTCGGGGGTTCGACTCCCTCACCGCCCACCAAAATAATACTCAAATTTGAGTAGAAGCCGCTCCGGCTTAAAAGGAGACGCGTTCAAATACAAATCGGGCGGTTAGCTCAGTTGGTTCAGAGCATCTGGTTTACACCCAGAGGGTCGGGGGTTCGACTCCCTCACCGCCCACGAAATAATACTCAAATTTGAGTAGAAGCCGCTTCGGCTCAAAAGGAGAAACGTTCAAATACAAATCGGGCGGTTAGCTCAGTTGGTTCAGAGCATCTGGTTTACACCCAGAGGGTCGGGGGTTCGACTCCCTCACCGCCCACTACGAAGAGGAATACTGCGAGGTGTTCCTCTTTTTTTTGTGTTTACTGGTCGTGCAGACGTCTGCGTGACCTCCTGCACTTCCGCGACTGCCACGCAAAGGCCTGCGTCGCTTGCTTCACTTCTGCGACTGCCGCGCAGAGGTCTGCGTGAGCTGTTTCACTTCTGCGAATGCTACGCAGATGTCTGCCTTGCCTGCCGCGCTTCTGCCATAGTTGCGCAGCGGTTTGCGTTATGTGTTGGCCTTCTGCACTAATCACGCAGCGGAATGAATGGCCTTCCTATTGATGCTGGATGTGTTTAATCACCAGATTTCCTTAATCGTTATAATCTCTCATTTTTACAAAAAGCTTTTCAATCGCTTTTACAACTTGCATTTGGCTGCAATCGAAATTATTGAGGATGATGCAGAATAGAATGTCCTTTCCTTCTTTTGTTGTTAGCTGACCGGCAAAGCTGCGAACGCGGGTCATGCTCCCGCTTTTTACGCGAAGGCTGTTTTTAGGGAAATTTGCTTCGTTAAAATACCACAGTGTTCCGTTTGGCGGTGTTGGCAAACTCTTGAAAAAAGCATCGCTGTTGGTGCCCGAGTGCTTCATATAATTTAAAATAAAGACCAGTTGTTGAGGTGTGAACGCATTAAAGCGCGACAGACCACTGCCGTCTTCCAAAAACAAGGATTGGGTATCCAATCCTTTACTTTTCCAGAATTCGATAACCGTTTCCAAGCCATCCTTTGTGGTGCCTTTCCCCGTGGTTTCGTAAGCTATCTGTTTCAGGCAATGCTCGGCAAAAAGGTTGACACTTTCGTGGTTGGTTACATCAATGATTTCAGCGAGCCTTGGCGATTCGATGGTGCTTAGTGTGTCAAGCAGCTCTCGATGTTCATATGTCCCGGTCAAAATTTGGCCTTCTGTGTCAACCTGAATTAATTCCAGTTCTTGCTCGAGTTGCTGGCCAACAAGCATCGGCGGATTTGGAATTGATGCTTTTACTTTAAAATCGTGTCGGTTTTTTGGTATTGATCCCCGGACTGTGCGGCGTGTGTCAAGCGGGCTGCCAAAAACATATGCATTGTCTTTGTTTTCATCCGAAGAAACGACCTGGTTTTCAAAATCGACGTCAGGCAACACTGGAGTTGTATATTCTATTTTAGTCAGCTCATTTGCCTGTGCTGGCGAGTTAAAATGAATTTCATAGGTGTTATCGTACGCGCTCAGTGCAAAAACACCGGCGCCGTAATAATTACCCATATCTTCCCAAATCCAGGTATTGGGTATACTTTGGTCGTCGTAAACCGATAGGTCGATAAAAATGTTCCCGGTAATAGCGTTGATTTTTTGCTTCTTAATGGCTTCTGCCCATTTCTCGGCAAAGTTTTGATACGGTTGGTAGTCTTTAAAGTATTTAGAGCCCAAGGTCGGATCTCCTCCGGCAAAGACAACAATGTCGCCCCAAAGGGTATCGTTTTTGATTGTTCCGGAATAAGTCAATGTTGTTTTAAAGCGGTAGTCGGCGCCCAGTAATTCAAGAGCTGTACTCGTAGTGATTAATTTTTGCGTTGATGCAGGGGCAATACTAAGCTGTGGATTAGACTCGGCTAATACTTCGGCGGATTGCGCATCAATGGCATAAAATCCAACCGTGGCATGCTGCAGTAATTCTTGTTGTTTCCATTCGTTAAACTCGGTTTGCAGAATGGTTTGTGCATTAACACTCCAAAAGGAAATGCAAAATAGGATCAGCGTAAGCGTGATTTTGGGGCGATGTTTCATGTTTGTTTTCTTTTGCTAGCCCTAAAAATAGTGAATCTGATAAGAATAGTCAGGATCCAATGCAGTTTCAAATCAATTTTAG
>QKCF01000090.1 GCA_003246935.1 Sunxiuqinia sp.
ATAGTAGTTCACCGTCACCTTTTTGGCCTCAAAAACCGGCGCGTCGCTCCCAATCTCGAACCCATCCTCGTCCGGCCACTCTATTAAGGTCGGATCTTTCCGCGTCGGGAACGAAATAAACCCGTTGTCGCCACCGCGCAGGATAAGTACCCCCAGCGTGGCAATGTCAATACCGTCTATCGTGCAAGCTCCTGTCATGATTTTATCTTCACTCCTTTTAAATTGATATCATCAATTCCCTGCTTGATGTTCAACAGGTAGCGGCAAAACTCCGTATTGTCCGAGATCCGGTCGAGCCGACCAAGGATCGCGTCCTGGTACAAGGCCGTCTCTCTGTCCAGGTCCAGGCTCTGGGCATTGTAGCTTCGTATGTCGTAGATAAACGACTGTATCGCCGTCATCCGCCCATTCAACTCATCAACCGAGTCCTGCGAGGCCTGGGCAATGCCCTTCGAGGAGGCCGTGCGTGAAGTATCATTGATGTCAATTCCCGCAGCGGAATAGGCAGCATCTCTCATATCAACAGCATCCGAATAGATGGTGTTGTACATTTTTTGCAATTTATCCTTTTCCGAGGAATCTAAAATCCCGTCATCACCTATCGCATCAGCAAAATCATCATACCACTCTTTAATTTTTGTTTGCAGAGCCCCGTCAATCAGCACTCCAAGTATCGCATCTCGCATGTAATCTTCAAAATTACTTGCCACATCCGACATGGTTGTATCAGCATCACTCAGTAACTCTTTAAGTGAATTCTTTGCAGAATCAAAAGAAATGCCTGTCAATGTTTCTTTTAGAGATTCTTTCATCCCATCAAGCTCTTCTCCTGCATCAATAATTGTTTGCAGATAACCACGAGTTACATCGTCGATACTTGCCCAAGCTTCTGGTATTTCTTCTTTAATTGTGCGAAGTTGCTCTGGTGACAGATCGAACAATTTTTCCATGTGTCCACCAAGATCAATACCTATAGCTTTTAAATCGTCCGTAAATCCTCGCAGGCTTTTATTAAGCTTATATCCGTAGCTATGAGACTTCCAGCTATCACCAGAAGCGAGATAAGCTGTACCAAGATTCTTTGTCGCCTCTATCTGTTTATTGATCAGTTCAACTCCTTTTTCTGCCTGTGAAACGGCATCCTGTCCCGACATCGCATTCAGCAGTTCCTTTTGCTTGGCGATCACGTCATTCATCGTGGTCATCAGGTCTTCGTAGTGGTCAAAAACAGATTGTGAAATTTCATCTCTTCCGCCACCAAGTATTCCTGCTATCGTATTTCCAATCCCGGCAAGAAACTTAATGCTTCCTGTTACGATCGTGAATGGACGTGTAAAATCAATGCTCTCAAGCCCATTCATCATCTGACCAACACCGTTCATTATTTCCTTTCCGCTTTCACCGATATTCACACCATAATTTTCAAGCATATCAGTGAATTCGCTCATCGCGCTTACAATCTCGCTTCCTTTCCGGCCAACTTCATTTATTCCCTTCGACATTTTTGACAGCGATCCTGCTCTGTCATTCTCTGTGTCGAGGATATCCTTTTCTGCTTTGAGTATTTCTGCATCCGAAGCTCCCTCTTTCTTCTTTTGTTCGAGGATTTGCTTTTGAGCTTCAAGTTTCTTCGTGTAATACTTATACTCATCTATCGCATCGGAAATCGAAGAAATTGGCTGCCTTTCGTTAATCGCATTGTCGATCGCATTGAAGGCTTCTGTAATCTCTTTGAATTCATCTTTTGATATGTCATCGTCAATCTGGCTGAGGTATTTTTTCAGCTTATCGCGTAAATCAATCAGCGCATCAGTAGATACCTTGTCGAGGTCACTGAACACTGTCAGCCAATCAATCAGTGCGGTCTTTGAATTTGCAAGTCCTGTTTTTTCAGGTTTGTTGTTCGTTACCTTTGCTGCAATCGGTTTCAGTTTTTTAGGAACTTCTTCATTTCTTACAGCCTTCACTGCATTCTCGGCAATGGCCTTTCTTAACCGAAGCTCATTCTCCAGTTCAAGTATCTTCCGGGCAATTTCGTCGCGGTCGGCCCCGTCGGCAAACCGAAGTTTATCGTATAGCTCACTGATTTTCTGGCTTAGTTCTTTCGTCTCGTCAACATTTTTCTTGTTAATCTTCCCCAATTCCTTCAGCCGCTTTATTTCATCTTCAATTGCCTGGATCTTCCTGTTTTTTGCAGCTATTTCGGCCTCGGTGCTTTCCGGCATTAGTTTGGCTTCTTCGAGCAATGTCTCTTGTTCTGATATCAGCGATTTTATTTTGCTCCCACCCCCGCCGCCAAACAGGTCGCCAAGCAGTTTCTGTGCTTCCCGCACTTTTTTGTTGTAAATGTCCTGTGCTGTGCCTAATTCGTCAAGCGACTGCCGCACCGAATTCACCTCTACGGTGTAATACGATTGTCCATATGTGCCGGGAGTGATGCGCGTCTCTGTTTTCGTAAATTCCGAAACAATGCGCTTCATCTCATAACTCAATCCATTCCCCGACTCCAGTTCTTTTCGCAGCTGTGTGAAAAACGTATCGCCGAGCTTGTCACCAAATTTACT
>QKCF01000329.1 GCA_003246935.1 Sunxiuqinia sp.
CTGGCAGATGGTCATATACAACGGTTAACAGAAGGCGTACACAATTACCAAACTGTTGAAGAGACGGGAATGGGTAAGCTTTTGGCAACAAAAGTATCGATGTCGCAGCCTGCTGAACTTTATTTAGTTGATCCGGCAACCGGCAAAGACGAACCATTGACTTCTGTCAACAAGGGATTAATGGATCAGCTGACAATGGGAAAGGTTGAGAGTCGTTGGGTGAAAACAGTAGATGATAAAGAAGAGTTGGTGTGGGTAATTTATCCGCCGCACTTCGATCCAAACAAGAAATACCCGGCGATTTTGTATTGCCAGGGAGGACCACAAGGAACAGTTAGTCAGTTTTGGTCGTACCGATGGAACTTCCAAATGATGGCTGCGAATGGCTATATTGTTGTTGCTCCGAACCGTCGCGGTTTACCGGGGTTTGGAATGGAATGGCTGGAGCAGATCAGTAAGGATTATGGTGGCTTAAACATGCAGGACTACTTAGCTGCGATTGATGATGTTGCCAAAGAATCCTACGTTGATGAAAACCGCTTGGGGGCAGTTGGTGCCAGCTATGGCGGTTTCTCGGTAAACTACCTGGCCGGGCATAATGAGAGCAAACGTTTCAAAGCATTCATCTCGCACTGTGGAATGTTCAACTTTGAACAGATGTATGTTACAACCGAAGAAATGTGGTTTGAAAATTGGGACATTGGTGGCCCTTTCTGGGACAAGTCGAATGCTGCGGCACAACGTTCATACTCTTTTTCTCCACACTTGTTCGTGGAAAAGTGGAATACTCCAATATTGGTGATAACAGGCGAGAAAGACTTTCGAATTCCGTTTACTCAAGGAATGGGAGCTTTTAATGCTGCTGTTATGCGCGATATTCCGGCTCAGTTTTTATGCTTCCCCGAAGAAAATCACTGGGTGACTACAGCTCAAAACGGGATACTGTGGCAGCGGGTATTTAAGAATTGGTTAGATAAATGGTTGAAATAACAGCGTACTAAAATAGATGAGGAGAAGCATTGCCGATTTGGTAATGCTTCTTTTTTTATGGGCGAAGCTTTCGAGCTAATATCCTAATTTATTGGGATAGGTTCGCATAGGCGGTGTCTCTATTTTTGCAGAAACGGAGACACGGGGAGCTCAGATTTCCTGCTATACCAATGAGACATACCTGAAAAATCCTTATGGAAGTCAACTAATGGCGATTAAACTTGTTTAGTTCCCATTGTTGAAGCGAAACAGGAATAAATAGAAATATAAAGTAGTCATGTTTGCAGGTATTCGGAAACTTTGGGGAGGAGTTAAAACTGCTCCGGAAAAGGATGTTATCACAATTTTATATGGTAGTAAATCGGGTAATGCCGAATTTGTAGCGAGTGAAGCTTTTCGCCATTTAAAGGATCTCGGCCAGAAAGCGAGTCTGAAAAGTCTTTCCTCGTATAAAGCAGAATATTTAAAGGAGGAATCAACGGTTTTGTTTGTGGTTAGTACGCACGGTGAAGGAGACCCACCACCTACAGCAGCACGATTCTTCAAGCAGCTTTTCAACCTTGACGAAGATTTATCTGGTTTAAGTTTCTCCGTTTGTGCTTTGGGCGATTCGGACTACGATGATTTCTGCAAGGCCGGCCGTGATTTGGATGGTCGTTTATTAAAGCTTGGCGCAAAGCATTTCTCTAAACGGGTGGATTGTGATGAGGCGTTTGAGGCTGCAGCTTCGGGATGGATTTCTGAAGTCGCCCAAGTACTCGCAAAATCTGAGAATCAGGAAGCTTTATGCATGCAGAAAAACGATCGCGAATGGTTTTTCTGTAGTATTAAGGAAAAGCGTCGCTTGAATCCTGGTGGCGATGACGTCGTGTTTCATATTGCCATGGCGGTTGATTCGCAGCATATTTATTACCGGAGTGGCGACTCTGTAGGTATCCTGCCGCAAAATCCGTCAATCTTGGTCGATCAAATCGTGGGTGCGTTAAAACTATCACCAACAGATTTGGTCGATGCAGAAGCAAACTTGTCCTTAAGGGAGTTTTTGCTAACGAAAGTAGAGCTGACGAATCTGAATAGACCAATGCTTGAACGTTACCAGCAGGTGAGCGGTAACGAGAATTTAGCTGATTTGCTGCGAGAAACTCAGACTTGCAAAGACTACGTGGAAACTCACGATTTTCTTGATCTTTTGAACGATTTTCCATATGCATTTGAAGCTGCGCAACTCACAGAACTGCTCGATCCACTGAGAGTGCGTTATTATTCAATTGCTTCGTTTCAGCCCCGGACTCCCAACGAAATTCATCTGACGGTTAAGCAGGTCCGGTTTCACCAAAAAGACAGGTTGCGCCGGGGGGCGTGTTCCTCTTACCTGAGCGAATGGCTCGAAGTCGGTACTCCGGTATCTTTTTTTATTGCTCCCGACGAAGAGTTTAGACTACCTGCAGATCCGGCAATTCCAACCATCTTTATCGCTGCAGGAACCGGTATCGCGCCGGTACGTGCGTTTTTGGCAGAGCGGGAAGTTTGTACCGAATCGAGAAATTGGCTGTTTTTTGGAGCAAAAATGTTTTTTGGAGCAAAAAGCAGTACAACCGATTTTCTTTACCAGGACGAGCTTGAGACATGGAAAGCGAAAGGTACCCTTGAGCATATGGATTTGGCTTTTTCAAGAGATCAGGCGGTTAAGATTTATGTGCAGGATTTGATTATGAGAAGGGGAGAAGAAATATTGAAATGGATCGATCGCGGTGCTCACATTTATGTTTGCGGATCGCTTGCGATGGGGCGCAATGTACGTTCTGTTTTGGATACTTTGCTGAAGGCAAGGTCGCCCGAAAGCTCGGTTAGTAAATTAATCGAGGAGAAACGTTATTGCGAGGATGTTTATTGATCTTCCTCCGATTGCTGAATTAATTGAAATCTGAAGATCACTGGTCGATTATAACTCTAATGTAACTTCATCTTAACCGGAAAAGGCAGAATTCTGACTAAGTTTGGACAACCTTTTCAATCTAACGAAAGAATGAAGTATTTCACAACACTAGGTTGCCTGTTGATTGCGTTGGCAGCTTGCTCTCCGAATAAACAGGTCGATGATCGGCCAATTAACCAATACCAGGTGATTGGCTCCCATAACAGTTATAAGCAGGCGATTGAGCCGGCATTGCTGGATTCGATGATTGCCCGTGATCCAAAAGCAACATGTTTGCAGTACAGCCATATTGGTTTGGCCGATCAGTTGGATCTTGGATTGCGCAACCTGGAGATTGATGTTTATGGTGACAGCCTGGGAGGCCGTTATGCCCATCCCGAAGGTTTGGATTGGGTGCCTCCGGTTCAACCCTACGATCCGGATAGCCTGATGATACAACCTGGTTTTAAGGTGTTTCACATGATTGGTGTCGATTTCCGCAGTTCGTGCTCGTAAAGATTGCGTTGCAGCAGTTGAAAGATTGGTCGGATGCCAACCCGGGACATTTCCCGGTATTTATTACCATGGAAGTGAAAGGATCGGCTGACCAGTTAAAAGCGGATACGAGTTTAACCGAGCCCGAAGCATTGATACCAAAGACATTTGATCAGTTGGATAGTGCCCTGCGTGCCGGTTTAGGTGATGATAAACTAATTACACCCGACCTGGTTCGCGGCGATGCTGCTACCTTGAATGAAGCCGTTATAGCCAACGGCTGGCCCAAACTGAGTGAGGCTGCCGGCCGGTTTGCCTTTATACTGGATGACGGCGGTGCAAAACGCGATTTGTATATGCAAGGGCATCCGTCGCTGAAAGGACGCGTGTTGTTTGCCCGAGCCGAACCAGGAATTCCTGAGGCAGCAGCCCTGATCTTGAATAACCCGGAAGACGAGCAAATTCCGGAGCTGGTTAAACAAGGCTATCTTGTCCGTACCCGGGCCGATGCCAATACGATTGAGGCCCGTGCGAATGATTACACGCACTTCGAGAAGGCATGTCAGTCGGGAGCTCAAATTATCACGACCGACTACTATCAACCCAGCCAATTTTTCGGTTCACCCTACCATATTGTTTTTGCTGATAGCACGTATGTAAGGGTAAATCCACTTTTTAAATAAGAACACTTCTTCCCGTTATAACATTTTTCAACATTTGATCTGTTTAAAACGCTGTCGCTCCATCTCTGTGTGCGGTCAGCGTTTTTTGTTTTTCGGAATTAGTCGTGAGTTGCTGGCGAACCCGGTGTCAAAATATCCCAACAAATGGGGATAGGATGATTTCGAAAAGTGCTTTTACTTTGTACCAACAAGTTAGTTAAAGACAAGATTTAAACACTTCTTTTTTGAATGAGGTCATTTGGCCTCTTTTTTTATGCCTTTTCGCTTAACTCCAGCCAGCGCAATTCCTTTTCGTCCAGCTCGTCTTTCAGTTCGGCATATCGCTGGCTTTTATCTACCAGTTCTTCAGGTGAAAGCTCACCCGAGTTCATTTGCTCTTCCAAGTTTGTTCTTTCTTCTTCCAATGCTTCGAGATCCTTTTCCAGTTGCTCAAACTCGCGTTTTTCGTTGAAGGTCAGTTTTTGCGACTGCTGCTTGGGCTTTGCTGGTGCAGCTTTTACTTCTTTGGCTTGAGCCTGTGCTTTAGCTTCGGCTTGAGCGCGCTCTTCTTCCTCTTCAACACTGTTGCGGTAAATCGTGTAGTTGCCGGGGAAATCCCTGACCTTTCCATCGCCTTCGAACACAAACAGGTGATCAACGATCTTGTCCATGAAGTATCGGTCGTGCGAAACGACGATTACACAGCCATCGAAGGCTGCCAGGTAATCTTCCAGCACATTCAAGGTCATAATATCGAGGTCGTTCGTCGGCTCATCCAGAATCAGGAAGTTCGGGTTTTGCATCAGAATGGTACACAAATACTGAGCTTTTCAATTAACCCGTACTGAGTCTCGGGTGGAAACAGGAAGCGGGCAAGCAGTTGTGTAGCGGTCATGCGGTTGCCATCCTCAAAGGTGACTACCTCTGCAATGGCTTTCACGACGTCAATTACCTTATCTGTTGGTTTAAAGTCGATGCCATCCTGGCGGTAATAACCAATTTTGATGGTCGTTCCCCAATCGATCGTGCCTTTATCTGCAGGAATGGCTTGGGTAATAACATTAAGGAACGTTGACTTCCCTGTTCCGTTTTTACCAACAATGCCCACTTTTTCAAAACGTGAAAACTTATAAGTGAAATCTTCAATTAGCTTGAGGTCACCGTAGGCTTTTGAAACGTGTTCGAGCTCCAGGATCTTGCTACCCATGCGAGAGGAAGCAATACTCAGCTCCAGGTTCTCCTCGCGACGACGAAAGCTGGCTTTTTCTTTCAAATCGTAAAAAGCATCAATTCTGTATTTCGCTTTATGGCTCCGGGCTTTGGGCATGCGGCGCATCCAGTCGAGCTCGGTACGCAACAGGTTTTGGGCCTTTTCAGTCGATGCCTGCTGCTGCTCGATGCGTTCCTGGCGCTTTTCGAGGTAATAACTATAGTTCCCTTTATAACTGTAAACCTGGTTTTGGTCAATTTCAATAATCTCGTTACATACCCGATCCAGAAAATAGCGGTCGTGCGTCACCATAAATAAGGTGCAGTTCGTGCGATCGAGGTATTGTTCCAACCATTCAATCATCTCCAAATCGAGGTGGTTGGTTGGCTCGTCAAGCATCAACAAGTCCGGTTCATTTACCAGAATGTTGGCTAATGCTAGACGCTTCTGCTGTCCTCCGGAAAGCGATCCCACCAATTGATCGAAGTTGTCGATTTTCAGCTGACTTAGAATCTGCTTCACTTTCACATCAAAATCCCAGGCATGCAGCTCGTCCATCTTCACGCTCAGCTCTTCAATTGCTTTCTGATCGTTGTGTTTGAGTGCATTCTCAAATTCACGCACAACCTGCAATGCCGGGTTATCCGATTTGAGGGCCTGTTCCAATACGGTCAGGTTTTCATTCAAGTCCGGATTTTGGCGGAGGTAGCCAATTTTTACGTCTTTGGTTCGGGTAATGCTCCCGCCGTCAGGCCCATCGTTTCCGGCCAAAATCTCCATCATGGTGGTTTTCCCTGCACCGTTCTTGGCAATCAGGGCAACTTTCTGGTCTTTGAAAATAGTAAACGAGATATTTTCGAAAAGCATATAGTCAGCAAAGCGCTTCGAAATTTGTTCGGCCTGTAAGTAGGGAGTCATTCGCTAAAATTTTTGCCCAAAAATAGGAATTATTTGCATAGTAAGCCGATTGGCGTATTTTTGTTTACTTCAGAAAAAGACAAACAGATGCTCAAGAAAGAACGATACGAAAAGGTCATAGCTTACTTTCAAAAAGAAATGCCGATTGCAGAGAC
>QKCF01000380.1 GCA_003246935.1 Sunxiuqinia sp.
CCGAAACATTCACCACCTCTACAAAATCGTAGCAATCCGGATAAGGATTGAAAAGCACCTCATTAATCAGGATGTCTCCAACGGAGGCTAAATTTTCGGGAACTAGCGGCGGTTCCAACGCTTCAACTAAAATCTCATCAACAATAATTTTATCCGATGCATATGTCGTTTTAAGTCGAATAACAATTTGAAGCGAATCACCCGTTAAACCCGTCTGACTCACCTCGGCTTCACCCCAATTGCCGGCGTTATGACCGTTAGTCTCAAAAGGCAATTCCGGACCACCATTAAGCCGATAATAAATGTCAATGTATTTATTCTCCTCTGTGTTTCCACTACCGGTTTCCTTAGCAATCAAACGGCACTTAATATTATCCTCTCCCGAGATATGAATCCATCCAGACCGCCAAACCGCCTCCCCGTCACAGTCTACAGCTTCAAACCTTCCACCCGAAGTGCTGACCGTTTTCACATAATCACCGGCTGCAGAGAAAGTACAATTATCAACATTTAGAGTCCAACCGGTAATTCCGGAAAAGTCAGAGTGCACTGACACTCCGTCTTCATCTCCCCAATAACCTTGATTGGAAACCGTAAAATTTTCGGACCAAATCGGGTGAGCTTCTGTATCAATTGTTAACAAGATGATTGCCAACAAGAGAAAATAACAAGATTTAGCTTTCATCGGGTGAAAAATTAAAAGTAAACAACTAATTTTGGAGCCTTTATGTTTCGCTAGTTAGAAACTGATTTTTAATGAATTAAATTAACAAAATTTTCCGAACTATGAAAGTTGCAATTGTTGGTGCAAGTGGAGCGGTTGGTCAGGAGTTCGAACGTAATTTCCCGCTCGATGAGTTAGTTTTATTTGGCTCGGCAAGAAGTGCCGGAACAGAATATGAGTTCAAAGGCAAGAAACTGACTGTTAAAGAGCTTAAGCACAACGACGATTTCAAAGATATTGATATTGCATTGACCTCTGCCGGAGCTTCAATCTCTAAAGACTTCGCAGAAACAATCACAAAATACGGAGCCATCATGATCGATAACTCAAGTGCGTTCCGTTATGACAACGACGTTCCATTGGTTGTTCCGGAAGTTAACCCGGAGGATGCCTTAGTACGTCCGCGTAACATTATTGCGAACCCAAACTGCTCAACCATCCAAATGGTTGTTGCTCTGAAACCGATCAACGATTTATCGAAAATCACTAAAGTGCAGGTAGCAACTTACCAGGCTGCAAGTGGCGCAGGTGCACAAGGTATTGCCGAACTGGAAGAGCAAACAAAGCAATTGGCAAACGGAGAAGAAGCTACTGTTGACAAATTTGCCTATCAGTTAGCAATGAACGTCATTCCTCACATCGATGTATTCCTGGATAATGATTACACAAAAGAGGAAATGAAAATGAACTGGGAAACCAAAAAAATCATGCACACCGATGCCGAAGTAAGTGCAACTTGTGTGCGTGTTCCGGTAGCACGCTCTCACTCTGAAGCAATCTGGCTTGAAACAGAAGAAGAATTGAGCATCGCCCAGGTTCGCGAAGCATTCGACAAATTCGAAGGCTTAACTGTGATTGACAACCCACAAAACAAAGAATACCCAATGCCTTTGTTTGTTGCAGGTAAAGACGATGTTTACGTAGGCCGTTTGCGCAAAGACGTGACTAACACAAAAGGATTGACATTTTGGTGTGTAGGTGACCAAATTAAAAAAGGTGCAGCACTAAATGCAGTACAAATTGCTGAATGGTTAATCAAAAATGATAAAGTGAAATAATCGCTTCAATCACATAAAATAAGAAAAGCCGGAAAATAACTTTCCGGCTTTTTCTATGAAAATGGGTTGAAGTGGGAAGAAACTAATCTACTTCTTAATTCGTGATTACCCTAATTAGTAACCCCATTTTCAAAATAACTTGACGAACGACTACTTTTTACCCCCTGTTTGTGCAAATCGGCTATACGAACGAACTTTTTTTTATTGTTTACTAAAGCCCTATTTCCGTTTCCGGATAGCATCATTCAGAAACCTATTCATATGGCTTAACTGCCGAAACATGTCAATCGCATCTTCAACAAAGTCTTCACCAAGTACCTTTTCATCACTCACTGAGTTTCCAAAGGCATACGACTTATAGCGAAGCAGATCAATATCCGCAAACTCCTTATCAAAGCCTTTGGGCACTGTTTTCAGCTTCTCGCCCATAATCTCCGTGAAATATTGTTTGAAATCTTCATCATATAAAACTTCCTTAAAATTGTCAGGCGACTCGTAGATCTCCTGCCGAATCGCACGAAGGACATCTGCTTCCGGGCACCAAACACCCCCACCAACGAATGAAGTTCCGGGTTCCAGATGGATGTAATACCCCCCGAATTCACTTTTTCGACCACCCGCGGCAATAAAACTGCCCATATTTGTTTTATAGGGGCTTTTATCTTTCGAAAAACGAACATCCCTAAAAATACGAAACAGGCAATCCTTTGCACTTAAAACAGGGATGTCCTCATCAAACCGCCTGATTTCCTGAATAAGAATATCCGTCAGAAAAAGCATCTGTTCTTTAGCTTCATCGTATTGTTTTCGGTGATCGTTAAACCACTCCTTGGTATTGTTCTCTTTTAAACCGGTTAAGAATTGAAGTACTGCTTGCATGGTTTTGTCATTTCTGAATTAATATAATCATGAACGAAGTGAAATCTAAATGTATTGCTATTTTTGCTCTCAACATCTGGCACATGGAAAAGTTTGCATTAATCGTAGCAGGAGGAAGCGGTACCCGCATGGGAACCGAAATACCTAAACAGTTTCTGGAACTGAATGGTAAACCAATTTTAATGCATACCATTGAACGCTTTGTCGACTACGACGCTTCATTTAAAATCACGGTGGTTCTCCCCTCCGCTCAATTTGAATACTGGAGAGAGCTTTGCCTACAACAGAATTTCAACATTGAACACACCTTAGTTTACGGTGGAAACAGCCGGTTTCAATCCGTTAAAAACGGCTTGGATTCATTACCACAGGAAGGCATCGTTTTTATCCACGACGGAGTACGGCCATTAGTCTCAGCCTCGACCATTGGCAATTGCGAAAAAACGGCCATGCAAAAAGGAAATGCACTTCCTGTTATCCCAGTCATTGAGTCAATCCGTATTGTTAGCGAAGAAGGAAACCGCCATGCAGACCGTAGTCAATATCGTTTAGTACAAACGCCCCAA
>QKCF01000359.1 GCA_003246935.1 Sunxiuqinia sp.
TGGGATGCGGTCTTCGAGCCAACGGTAGTTCATACCACTAATCACTTCGTCGAGGGCATCATACAGCACTTCAACATTCACCCGGCATTTAAACTGCTTGGTGTCCTTGTCCAGATAGATGCTTTTTAGTAGGAACATCACCAAGTCCTGGCTACCCAATTTCAGCATCAGAAATTCTGAAATTTCGTCGCGCGACTGGTAATCGGCGCAGGTGTTTTTCAATTCAATCAGGGTTTCCAAAATCAGCTGGTGCTGGTAGTACTGGCTGTTTTCACCCAGCTCAAGGTAGTCTTTCGGGGCGATGTCGGCAACGATCAGTTTTTCAATTTTTTCGGGGTATTCGGCCGCAAAATACATGGCTGTTTTTCCGCCCATACTATGTCCGATAACGATTGCCTTATCGATGTTGTGAGTCTCGAAGAATTCAGCCAGGTCTTCTTTCATAGTTTCGTAGGTATGTTTGTCGGCATTGGGTGAGCGGCCGTGGTTCCGCTGATCGACAAGGTAAACATGATGGTGTTTTCCTAATTTCTTGCCTACAGTTAACCAGTTATCCGACGATCCGTAAAGGCCGTGGATGATCACAATTGTCTTTCCCTGCGTACCTTCTTCCCTGAAAAATAATTGCATTGCTTTCGTTGTTGTTTGTTTCTAAAAAATGAAGGCGTAGCAACCGGTGATTGAGAACTCCCCGACAGATACGCCTCATGGTTCGTTGTATGAACGATGCCTTGAGATTTCTGTTGTTAATTCCTAAAATCCGCAAGATCGTTCCGAACCTATAACTCAAAAATATCCTTAAGGTTTAAGACATTCGAGATATTCCTTCACCGTTTGATGAAGGCCCAGATAAAGGGCGTCGGCAACCAGCGCGTGACCAATAGAAACTTCATCGATATAAGGAATCATGTCTACCAGGTATTTCAAATTTTTTAAATTTAGGTCGTGCCCGGCATTAATGCCTAGACCCAATGATTTTGCGATTTTGGCTGCTTCAACAAACGGAGCAACGGCCTTCTCCGCATCCTGCATATATTGGCTTGCATAAGGCTCAGTGTACAGCTCAATACGGTCGGCACCGACACGGTATGCTCCTTCAACCATCATTGGGTCAGGATCGACGAAAATAGATGTACGGATGCCTGCATCTTTAAGTTGTTTGATCACAGACTTCAGAAAATCAGCTTCTTTTATGGTGTTCCAACCATGATCTGAAGTCAGTTGTCCGGGTTTGTCAGGTACCAGTGTTGCCTGATCTGCTTTCACATCTATCACTAATTTCACAAAATCTTCACTTGGATAGCCTTCGATGTTTAATTCAGTGTAAATGTGTGGTTTAATATCGTACACATCTTGTCTGCGAATGTGTCTCTCATCCGGTCGTGGATGAACTGTAATACCTTCAGCGCCAAATTTCTGACAATTAATAGCTGCATCAACAACACTCGGTACAGAACCACCTCTCGAATTTCGCAGTGTTGCTATTTTGTTTATATTTACACTTAGTCTGGTCATAATATTTAAATAGATGTGCAAATTTACAATTTAATTATTTGAACCTGAAAATTAAGATTGAAAGAATTGTTAGCTAGTAATCTCATATCGGACGTTATTCCATCGTTGCGCCTTACAGACAACGGTCAGAAGGCATTGAACTGGATGGAGATTTTCCGCATTTCGCATTTGCCGATTGTGGACAATCATCGCTATGTTGGTTTGATTTCGGATAAGACCATTTATGATTTGAATCTGAATGAAGTGGTTATGGCTGATTGCAGCGATAATTTACTGCAGCCGCATGTGCATCAAAACCAGCATATTTATGAAGTTGTATCGATTGTTTCGGAGTTCAAGCTTTCTCTGATCCCGGTTCTCGATGATAATCATGAATATCTTGGAGTGGTAACAGCAACTGATATCGCTCATAAGTTTGCCGACCTGGTTGCCGTGAAAGAGCCCGGAGGTGTGATTGTATTAGAGCTGAATCCGATTGATTATTCGCTTTCGGAGATTGCCCGGATTGTTGAAGGCAATGATGCCAAGATCTTGAGTTTTTACGTGTCGAAGGCTGAAAATGCAAACCAGCTTTTGGTTACATTAAAGGTCAACCAAATGGACCTGTCCGGAATCATACAGACTTTCGTTCGTTTCGATTACAAAATTCGTTCGGTATTTATGGACGAAAGTATTCTGAAAAATATGTATGATGATCGGTTTGAGATGTTAATGAAATACATGAATATTTAGCCACCACATCATGATGAGCGTTGCTGTTTTTGGACTCAGTATTGATTCTTCGTTTATGCCTGATCTCAGTAGGCTCTTGTTATTGCTGTACGAACGGGATGTCCATATTTATATATACAAGCCATTTTATGATTCGATAAAAGACCGCTGCCCGGAGCATCCTGAGTTAGCAGGTTTTTTCACCTTTGGTTACGAGTTGCCCGAATCCGTGAAGTTCCTCTTTAGTATTGGTGGTGATGGTACCTTGTTGAAGTCGATGCTTACCTTGAAAAATAAGTCGATTCCTGTAATTGGGTTTAACACTGGTCGACTGGGGTTTTTATCTGCCATTTCGCGTGAGGATATGGGGGAGGCTATTCAGATGCTCTTTGCTGAGCAGTACGAAATTGAAGAGCGCTCGGTCTTGCAGTTTGAAGAAGGCACCGACTTGTTTGGCGATTTCAACTACGCATTGAATGAGATTACAGTGACTAAAATGGATAGCTCATCGATGATCAGTATTCATACTTATTTAAATGATGAGTATCTGACAACCTATTGGGCCGATGGCTTAATTATTAGTACACCTACCGGATCTACGGCATATTCGTTGAGTGTTGGCGGCCCTATTGTACCACCAAATTCAAAGAGCTTTGTAATTACTCCCATTGCACCTCATAACCTCACCATGAGACCGATTGTCGTTCCGGATGATTGTCACATTAGACTGAGTGTAGAAGGGAGAGGCCAACAGTTTTTGTGCTCCCTGGATTCACGCTCTCAAGCCATTAATTTCCCCGGAAGTGTAGAGATTAGTAAAGCCAATTTCCAGGTTAAAACCCTGAAACTCCCGGGCTATGGTTTTTTCAGTACTTTGCGCAACAAATTGATGTGGGGAACTGACCGTAGAAATTAATTTTCCGACTTAACAATTTTTAACCTCAATTTGGGTTTTATAGTATGCGGCAGGCATGATGTTTTGAGAATTATATTACTTTTGTAGCCTTTGGAAGGTGTTATGTTCAGATGTAATATTGACGCTTAAAACAACTTGCAACGCTGTCTTTTTTCAACCCTTTCATCAAAAAAGATTGTAAATGAAAAGATTGCTTTTGGTAGCTTTAGGCGTGGTTTTAATGCAATTTGTGCAAGCTCAACAACAAACAGCTGACATAGGCCTTTGGGGAGGCATTGGTACATATTCTGGAGATATGACTTATGAGAAATTCCCGAGTTCTTTGGGTCCTGCAGCAGGGATATTTTTGCGGTATAATTTTAACCCGCGGTATTCCATACGAGGGACTGTCATGTTGGAAAGAATAAAAGCAGACGGTAGCTACGAATTATCGCCATGGGAATTCAGTAAAACAGTTACTGACGTCTCGGCCATGTTCGAGTTCAACTTTTTTAAATATATCATTGGGAGTAGTAAGCATTCTATTACGACCTACTTGATTGGGGGTTTAGGCGTGAGTTTATATCCTTACGATTTTGATCCGGTTGCGTTGGACGCAGTAGGAGCTTATGCTGATCCTGCGGGAGATGATAAAAATGTAGCTGCGTTGAATTTGCCGTTTGGCTTTGGGTTTAAATTCAATATTGGAGAAAGATGGAGCGTGGGACTCGAGAGTCAGTTCCGCAAGTATTTCGACGATAGGATGGACAACCTGGATGATCCGAAAGCTTTTATTGATCCAACGACAAATGTTTTGACAGAGTATACAACTACTCTCCATAATAATGATTGGACCTATCATTTGGGCGTGCATGTTTGCTACCGGTTTTACCAAGGAGGCAAGAAGTGTCCGGCCTATGATAATATAAATTAGAATGACGCTAAAAGAAAAACTTAATACAAACAAGATTCCGGAACACGTAGCCATCATCATGGATGGAAACGGACGATGGGCTGCACTGCATGGGAGTGAACGTGTATTTGGACACGAAAACGGAGTTGAATCGGTACGGTCAGTCGTAGAAGGTGCTGGCGAGATCGGTATTAAGTATCTTACCCTTTATGCTTTTTCCACAGAAAACTGGTCGCGTCCGAAGGCTGAAGTTGACGCACTGATGGGGCTTCTGGTTCATGCTATCAATAATGAGACAGAAGAGTTGAAGAAGCAAAATGTGAAATTGGGTATGATCGGAGACATAGACAGTCTACCCGAGGAAGTACAAGAGAAGCTTAACTGGTCGATCAATGAATTGAAAGATTGCACTGGCCTTACATTGATTTTGGCGTTGAGCTACAGCTCAAAATGGGAAATTACTGAGGCAATTCGCAAAATTGCCATCGACGTAAAAGAAGAAAAAATACAACCTCAAGAGATAAACAAGGAACTAATTGATAAATATTTAGCCACAAATGGAATTCCGGATCCTGAGTTGCTTATTCGTACCAGCGGGGAAACCAGAATAAGTAACTTTTTGTTATGGCAGATTGCCTACACGGAGTTTTATTTTACGCCTGTGTTATGGCCCGACTTCACCAAGGAAAACTTGTTTGAAGCCGTTTACGACTTTCAGAACAGAGAACGTCGTTTTGGAAAAACCAGTCAACAAATTGTGAGCTAAACAACAATCAGGAAATGCACAAATTCAGACTTTTCTTCGTATTCTTTATGATGAGCTTAGCTGCTTTTGCTCAGGAAGAAGGAACAAACTTTTCAATTTATTATTCAAGTCCAAAGAAGTACACGATAGCAGATATCGAAGTTGTCGGTATTCGTTATTTGGATACGAATGTTTTAATTCAGGTTTCCGGACTTAGTGTCGGCGAAGAAATTACAGTTCCCGGTGAGGATATTTCCAATGCTATTAAAAAGCTTTGGGGTAACCAAATGTTCTCCGATGTTAAAATTGAAGCAACGAAAGTTATCGACGATAAAATCTGGCTACAAATTCAACTGCAAGAACGTCCACGTTTAGCGGATGTCAATTTTTATGGTGTAAGTAAATCTGAACGTGATGATATTACCGAGAAGGTATTGTTACTTAAAGGGAGTCAGGTTACCGATAACCAGTTGATTAATGCAGAACGTATCATCAAAGGTATTTTCCATGAGAAGGGATTCTTAAATACGGATGTAAACATCGTTCAACGTGATGATACAACTCAGTTAAACAGTGTGATTCTGGATATTATGGTGGACAAGAAGGAGAAGGTAAAAGTCGACCAGATTGTATTTCATGGTATTGAGAACCTGAGTGCAGGGCAGCTTAATAAGGCTATGAAGAAAACAAATGAACGTGGAATAAAGAACTTCTTTCGTACTAAGAAGTTTCTCGAAGACAAATATACGGAAGATAAAGGTTTTATTATTGATAAATACAACGAAAAAGGATATCGTGATGCGACAATTGTTGCTGATACAATCACTCCGTTACCTAATAGTCGTGTGAAACTTGATATTTACATTGATGAAGGTGATAAATATTACTTTGGCGACGTTCGCTGGATGGGTAATACTGTATATCCTTCTGATTATCTGAGCGCTGTACTTGGCGTGAAGAAAGGTGACGTATTTGATCAAAAGACCCTGAACAAGCGATTGAATGAAGATGAAGATGCAGTAAGTAACCTTTATCTGGATAATGGATACTTGTTTTTCAACCTAGAACCGGTAGAGGCTAGCATTGAAGATGATACAATCAACTACGAAATGCGGATCTACGAAGGAACGCAAGCTACAATTAATAAGGTAATTATTACAGGTAATACCAAAACACACGAACATGTAGCCCGTCGTGAATTGCGTACATACCCAGGTGACCTGTTTAGTAAGTCGTTGATTATTCGTTCGGTACGTGAACTTTCGCAATTGGGGCATTTCGATCCTGAAGCTATTAATCCGGTTCCAATTCCTCACCCTGAAGATGGAACAGTAGATATTAAATATGAGCTGCAAGAAAAAGCGAACGATCAGATTGAATTGTCTGGTGGTTGGGGAGCTCGTATGTTTGTGGGTACTATTGGTTTACGTTTCTCAAACTTCTCTGTCCGTAACATTTTCAATAAAGAAGCTTGGCGTCCGCTGCCCACAGGTGATGGTCAAACGTTAGCGATTCGCGCGCAGACTAGTGGTAAATTTTATAATTCATACAGCTTGTCATTTGTTGAGCCATGGTTGGGAGGTAAAAAACCAAACTCATTCTCAGTTTCTTTGTCTCGCTCTCGCGTGAATTATTCAGCAAACAACTATTACAATAGTAGTTATAGCCCTTACGGTAGTGGGTATTCAAGTTACAGTTACGGATATAATTACGGTTACGGATACAATTACGATTATGAAGAATCATCAGATGACCAAGTTCAGGTGACTTCATCAATTTCGTTGGGATATGGTTACCGACTAAAGTGGCCGGACGACTATTTCCAAATGTATCACGAAGTAGCATTCCAACGTTACAACCTGCAGAACATGGCCAACTACTATTACTTCTTGAGTGATGATAACGCAGATGGTAGTGGTCAGTTCAACAACTTGAGTTTCAAAACTACTTTTTCAAGAAACTCTGTTGACCAGCCTTTATATCCGAGGAGCGGTTCCGAGTTTTCACTTTCGTTACAGTTCACTCCACCCTTCTCATTGTTGAACGGAGTTGACTATAGTCGAACAGACTTGACCAGCGAAGAAAGGTACAAGTGGATCGAATATCACAAATGGAAGTTTAAAGGCGGATGGTATACTCCTTTGTCTAAAAACAGGAACTTGGTTTTGCGAACGAATATAGAGTATGGATTCCTCGGTTATTATGATCAAGACAGACGATCGCCCTTTGAGCGTTTCAGAGTCGGTGGGTCCGGAATGTCTGGATACAATTTCTATGGTGCCGATATCGTGTCATTGCGGGGTTACCAGGATTATAGTTTAAGTCCGACCACGGGATCGAACATCTATGACAAGGTTACTTTGGAATTGCGCTACCCGGTTACACTCAAACCGTCGGCGACAATTTATCTGCTCGGTTTTATGGAAGGGGGTAATGCCTGGATGAACTTTGAGGATTATAACCCGTTCGACCTTAAGCGATCTGCCGGTGTTGGTGTGCGAATATTCCTGCCAATGTTCGGTTTGATGGGAATCGACTGGGGTTACGGATTCGATGATATTAACGGAGATACTTCAGTCTCCGGAAGTCAGTTCCACTTTGTTATCGGGCAGCAATTCTGATAGTTAGCGGTTTGGCTTAGAATTTGTGTTAATTGGTTTTCAGTAGGAACAATTAAATGGAAGACACATGAAAAAGATTGTATTTATCGTTGCATTCTTGCTGGTTGCCGGAGCAACTTGGGCACAGAAATATGCGTTTGTAGATACGGATTATATTTTGGAAAATATTCCATCCTATACCGCTGCACAACAGCAACTTGACCAGATTTCGAACCAGTATCAGAAAGAATTGGAAACCATGCACGCTGAGCTGGAGAAAATGTATAGCGATTATCAGACTGAATCAGTTCTGTTATCAGATGACATGAAGCGAAAACGTGAAGACGTTATCATCTCTAAAGAGAAGGAATATAAGAGCCTTCAAAGGCAGTATTTTGGTCCTGAAGGAGAGCTGTATAAAAAGCGCGAAGGCTTGGTGAAACCTATTCAGGATGATATATTTAACGCAGTGCAAGAGATTGCTAACGAGGGGAGTTACGCTGTAATTTTCGACAAGGCCGGAAGTATGTCGATGTTGTATACAAACCCGAAGTTTGACCTTAGTGATCAGGTTCTGCAAAAGCTTGGTTATAAGAATTAATCTTCTATATTTGTTCATCAAAATTAAAATCAATAAAAGAATATGAAAAGTGTTTTCAAAATTTGTTTGGTAGCAATTTTGCTGCTTTCGGCAGGGCTTGTTAAAGCACAGACATTGAAGTTTGCGCATATCGATTCGCAAGCTTTAATTCAAGCGATGCCTGAAACTGCAACTGCTCAAAAAACATTGGAAGATCAAGCTAAAGGATTGGAAGATCAGTTAGCCAGCATGCAGAAGGAATTTCAAGATAAACTAGCAGAATACACGCAAAAAGCTGATTCATTGACCGATATCGTTCGTCAGGCTAAAGAAGAAGATCTACAAAACTTGCAACAACGTATTCAAACATTTAACCAAAGTGCACAACAAAAATTGCAACAAAAGCAAGCTGAGTTGTTGCAACCAATCTACAAGAAAGCAAATGAGATGATCGAAACTGTAGCAAAAGAACAAGGTGTTATCTATGTTTTTGATGCTAATGCAGTTCTTTACAAATCAAATGCTAGTATTGATTTATTACCTTTGGTAAAAGCTAAATTAGGAATCTAATATTACGCTATAAATCGTTCGAAAGCCATCTGTTTCAGGTGGCTTTTTTTATTTTTGTTGAAAAGAATTTTATGTCTGCTGATTATCATCCAATAGGCGTTTTCGATTCCGGCTACGGTGGATTAACCGTGCTTAAGGAATTTGTTAGTCAACTTCCGGATTATGATTTCCTGTATTTAGGCGACAATGCAAGGACCCCTTACGGGACCCGTTCGTTCGACGTAGTTTACGAATACACGCTGCAGGCCGTGAAGGAGCTTTTTGCTAGGGGATGCCATTTGGTGATCCTTGCATGTAATACGGCGTCGGCTAAAGCACTTCGTTCCATTCAGCAGCGGGATCTTCCGGTAATAGCTCCCGATAAGCGTGTCTTGGGTGTTATTCGTCCCAGTATAGAGTATGCCTCTAAAAAGACGAAAAACGGGCATATCGGACTTTTAGCCACATTGGGTACGGTTGCGTCGAATTCTTATCCGATTGAGCTTGAAAAGTGGTCTGGAGGGCGTGTTGCACGGACAACCCAGCAAGCTTGTCCGATGTGGGTACCAATAGTCGAAAATAATGAGATCGGGACTGTTGGAGCTGACTATTTCATTCAGAAAGATATTGAACGACTTTTTAAAAATGATCGGGATATTGATACGCTTATTTTAGGATGTACGCATTATCCGCTCTTAATTGACAGCATTCGACAGTATCTGCCTAATCCCGAGGTAGAGATCGTTGAACAGGGAAAGATCGTAGCTAGCAGTTTGATCGATTATCTTTCGCGTCACCCGGAAATTGATTCGGTTTGTACGAAACAGGGAACCGTTAATTATCTTACGACCGAGCAAGTTGAGTTATTTGAGCTTCGTGCACGTCAGTTCATGGATCAGCATGTAAATGCGCAGAAAATTCACCTTTAGTTGCTTCGTTCCTCGGATTATTTTTTGAATAACGGTATTTCGAGACGAATAGAAGAGTAAAAGAAAAAGGAAGACATTCCTCTTTGGATGCCTTCCTTGCTTTATCATCAGTTTTGGTTATTCTACCATAATTTTTCGGGGTAAATTCCCTCGTCTGTCAACTTTTTGATTTGTTCTATAACGTAAGCAGGGCGAATCTGCTTGTAAAACCTTTGTTTTGATAGTATCTGCTTTAATCAGTTCGAAAACTACACTCGGAATATAGAATTCGGATTTTGGAAGCTCAATTTTCTCATCCAGGAAGGCTTTAAACTGGTTCTCCAGATGCACGAAAAGGCTGGGGTGGAAGCCCCAGAAGTTCATCGAGGCCGGGGTATTATCCTCCACTTCAACTAACGATTTGTTTTCATCTTCGAAAACAATCGCTTTACCTTCTCGGCGAATCTGGTGGCGTTCTGTGATTTCAACCAGGTTCTGATCTTCGTCTGTTTTGCAGATACCGCGGCTAACTGTACCATTTTCCGACAAGGTATTTTTGATCAGGTAGCCAACCATGCAGTACGTGCTTCCCGAAACTTGGGTGACGAAGAAATCAGCGATACATTGAAACGCTGGTGCACCGTAAAAGTCATCGGCATTAATTGCTGCGAAAGGTTCTTTGATCACGTCCTTGGCCATCAGGATGGCGTGTCCGGTTCCCCAAGGTTTTTCGCGTCCTTCCGGACAAGTATAACCCTTTGGAAGCTTTGTTATTTCCTGGAAAACGTATTCAACTTCAATTTTACCTTTCAGCTTTTCGTCGAAACGTTCTTTAGGCAAAGCTTTGGCGAATCACGAATACGACTTTGCCAAAACCGGCACGAATGGCGTCGTAAACCGAATATTCAAGGATGGTTTCACCATTTGGTCCGAAGGGATCAATCTGTTTCAACCCGCCATAGCGGCTTCCCATGCCTGCCGCCAGGATTAGTAATGTTGGTTTCATTCCGTTTTGATTCGGTTTAATGCTATTTTACTTCTTCCGCTTTTTGTCCCTCGGTATACCAGCTTGCATAAGTGCTGTAAGCGTTAGCAATACGGTGCAGCTCGTTTTCTGCGAGTTCCGGGCTTAACGATTTAATTTTCTTTGCGGGAATTCCTGCGTAAACACTGTTTGCTTCAACAAAAGTACCTTTGGTAACAACCGATCCGGCAGCAATAATTGTATTATCGTTCACAACAGCATCGTCCAATACAACAGCATTCATTCCAATCATGACATGGTTTTTGATGGTGCAGCCATGGATGATTGCTCCGTGAGCAATGATCACGTCGTTGCCAATATTGGTAGGAGATTTTTGATATGTTGCGTGAATAACGGCGCAGTCTTGAACGTTGGTATTATTGCCGATTCGAATGGAATGTACATCACCGCGAATAACTGCACTGTACCATACACTGCAGTCGTTTCCCATTTCTACATCACCTATAATAGCTGCGTTTTCAGCTAAAAAGCAATTTTCTCCGAACTTCGGAGTTTTTCCTCTAAGTGTTCTTATAAATGCCATTATCTGTACTCATTTTAAATTGATTTGTAAAGATAACAAACCCTATAAATATTGAACATGATCTTGATTAGCTTATTAATAAATGGTTATTTTTGCTTGAGTACATAGAAGGTGCGCGGGGGTTGGTAAGGCTATAAAATGTTAAATTGTTACATTTAAGCCTTCTTTTTTTTGAATCCATAAGCATTATTGTAGGTATCTTAAATATTTATTACATGAAAGACGCAAAAGTTATAGAACTTGAAGAAGTGGCTATCAGGTTCTCCGGTGACTCGGGGGATGGTATGCAGCTAACCGGGACGCTGTTCTCGGATGCCTCTGCATTATTTGGAAATGACATCTCAACGTTTCCAGACTATCCATCTGAAATCCGCGCGCCTCAGGGTACTGTTGGTGGAGTATCCGGCTTCCAGGTTCAGTTCGGCGGAAAACAAATTAGTACTCCGGGTGATTATGCCCATGTATTAGTTGCAATGAACCCGGCAGCGGTGAAGGCTAACTCGAAATTTATGAATCCAGGCGGGACGATCATTTATGACGTGGATTCGTTTACTCAAAAAAACTTAGACAAAGCAAACTTTAAAACTGATGATCCATTTGCCGAGTGCGATTTGATCGACTACACCAAAGTGCCCGTGCCAATTACAAGTTTGACACGTGAAAGCTTGAAGGATTACGGAATGGATAACAAGTCAATCCTTCGTAGCAAGAATATGTTTGCTCTTGGTTTGGTTTGCTGGATGTTTGGACGTCCTTTAGATTACATCGAAGGTTATCTGAAAAGGAAATTTGCCAAGAAACCTTTAGTTGTAGAGACTAACCTGAAAGTGTTGCATGACGGATTCAACTACGGAATGAACATGCAGCACATGACACCGCAATATATTGTACACCCTGCAGCGATTGAGCGTGGTATATATCGTAATATCAATGGTAACAATGCTACTGCTTGGGGATTGTTGGCAGCTGCAGAAAAAGCTGGTTTGGAATTGTTCCTTGGTTCATATCCTATTACTCCGGCGACAGATGTGTTGACAGCTCTGGCGGCAAGAAAAGATTTAGGCGTGAAAACCTTTCAGGCAGAAGACGAAATTGCAGGTATTTGTACGGCTATTGGTGCTGCTTTTGCAGGTGACTTAGCTGTTACATCAACTTCAGGTCCAGGTTTTGCATTGAAATCAGAAGCACTTGGCCTTTCTGTTATGGCCGAGCTTCCGTTGGTTGTTGTAAACGTACAACGTGGTGGTCCTTCAACAGGTTTGCCAACAAAAACAGAGCAATCAGACCTGATGCAAACGATTTACGGTCGAAATGGTGAAAGCCCGATCGTAGTATTGGCTGCAAGTACACCTTCTGATTGTTTCTACTATGCTTTCTTGTCGGCTAAAATTGCTTTGGAACGTATGGTTCCTGTTGTGTTGCTGACTGATGGTTTCTTAGGAAATGGTAGCGAGCCATGGCGTGTTCCTGCGATGTCTGAATTACCATCAATTACTCCGCGCATTGCGAAAGACAAAGATAGTTTCCAACCATACAAACGTGATGAAAAAACTTATGCTCGTGAGTGGGCTATCCCAGGAATGGAAGGTTTCCAGCATCGCGTGGGAGGTTTGGAAAAAAGTATAACAGGTTCGGTTAGTCACGACCCTGAAAACCACGAAAAGAACACGGAATACCGTGCCGAAAAAGTAGAGCGGGTGGTTGAAATGTTGCCCGAACTGGAAGTCTGTGGTGGCGAAGAAGGCGATTTGTTGGTAGTGAGCTGGGGAGGTACCTATGGTCACACATTGAGCGCTGTTCGTGAAATGAGAAAAGAAGGAAAGAACGTTTGTTTGGCACACTTTAACTTTATAAAGCCGCTTCCAAAGAACACAAAAGAAGTTTTCAGCAAGTTCAAGAAGATTGTGGTATGTGAGTTGAACATGGGCCAGTTCGCCGGTTATTTGCGTGATAAGGTGCCGGGATATACTTACCACCAGGTGAACAAGATGAAAGGTTTACCATTTACTGTGGCTGAGCTGACACAAAACTTTAATCAATTACTGGAGGACTAAGCAATGGCTGATATCAATTATACTGCAAAAGATTTTAAAAGTGAAAACGAGGTTCGCTGGTGTCCCGGTTGTGGTGACTATGCGATCATGAATGCTGTTCAGCGTACGATGGCTGAGATGAATATTCCGCATGAAAAATTTGCGGTTATCTCGGGTATCGGATGTTCTTCTCGTTTTCCATACTATATGAGTACTTTTGGTTTTCACACAGTTCACGGCCGTGCAACGGCGATTGCTTCGGGTGTGAAAACTGCAAACCCGGATTTGAATGTTTGGGTGATTACCGGAGACGGTGACGCGATGGCAATTGGTGGTAACCACTTTATTCACCTGGTTCGTCGTAACATCGATGTTAACCTGGTGCTTTTCAATAACAAGATTTACGGTTTGACGAAAGGCCAGTATTCACCGACATCTGATCGTGGTGTAGTAACTAAAACATCACCCTTCGGAACGGTTGAAGATCCATTTGTGCCGGGGCAGTTGGTTGTAGGTGCCAGCGGTAATTTCTTTGCCCGCGCAGTTGACAGCAACGTGAAACACACGCAGCACGTGTTGATGCAAGCAGCGCAGCATAGTGGTACTTCTGTTGTTGAAGTACTGCAGAACTGTGTGATTTTTAATGACGGCATCCACGAGGAAATCGCTGATCCTAAATTCCGCAATGAACGTCAGTTATTCCTGGAGCATGATCAACCAATGGTTTTCGGAAACGAGAATGAAAAAGGTTTGGTGTTCGATAAAGGAAAACTGAAAGTAGTTACAATCGGACAAGATGGTTATACGCTGGATGATATTTTGGTGCATGATGCAAAAACAGCTGATCCTACCCTGCATTTGGCATTGATTAACATGTGCCTGCCGGAATTCCCGGTAGCTATGGGTGTTATTCGCAGTGTTGAAGCTCCAATTTACGATCAGGAGGTGACTAAACAGATTAAAACTGTTCAGGCTAGCCGCAAAATCACGAATGTAGATGAATTGCTTCGCTCAGGTAATACATGGGAGGTTAATGAAGAATCAAGCAGTGATCCTGTTCCTTTCTTCCTGAAAAAATGTCTGTTGAAACAAATGTAGCAAGTAAAATATATGTTTCAGAAAAGGAGGCTTAGGCCTCCTTTTTTTGTTTGGTACCGCAGTATTTTTCCTAATTTCAACGGAAATTAGTAGTTAGAAAACGCATTTGTGCGTCGAATTTCACTCTTAAATCGTTTCCTATGGAGCAACTGGATCATATTTCACTGGCATCAATTTATAAATACAAGAAAAGCGACCGGGATATTTTCGAAGAACTAATGCCTACCAAGGTAAAGGAGGTTTTGCTGGTTGCTACCTTATATGACAGTTATACAATTGTTCGTGAAGGCCAGTTTTCGGATAAAATTTTCGGCGAATTTCTTCAGCTCAATTTATATACCTATCCGCGTTTTACGAGTGTCAATTCGGAAGAGCACGCTCATGATCTGATCCGAAAACGTGATTTCGATTTGGTAATTATCATGGTTGGTGTTGATAAAAAAGTCCCGGTGAAAATAGCCGACTCAATCAATGCTGTCAAGAAAGATATTCCGATTCTGTTGTTGGTCAACAATAATGGTGATTTGCGTTATTTTCAGGAAACTGCCGATAAGTTTGATTCAATTGACCGGGTGTTTGTATGGAATGGCAACTCCAACGTCTTCCTTGCAATGGTGAAATACATCGAGGACAAAAAGAACATTGAAGCAGATACACAAACCGGAAATGTTCGTGTGATTTTGATGGTCGAGGATTCGATTCAGTATTATTCGCGCTACCTGCCAATGTTGTACACCAACATCATGACGCAAACGCAAAACCTGGTGCAGGATGAAGCTGCCGATGAGCTGCATATGATTTTGAAGATGCGGGCTCGGCCTAAGGTTATTCTGGTAAGCAATTACGAGGAAGCGATTCAGGCGATGAATAAATACCGCGATTACCTGTTGTCTGTTATTTCGGATGTGAAATTTCATCGTAACGGGAAGGATGATGAGGATTCGGGTATCGAATTACTGAAGTATGCCAAGCAAGTCCTTCGGTTTCCGATACCCCTGTTACTCCAAAGTCATGATATCCGGAATGCTGCCAGAGCCAAATCGATTGGTGCCGATTTCATCAATAAAAACTCGGAAAGTTTGTCGATGGATATTCACAACTTCATCTACAAGCGATTAGGATTCGGTAGCTTCGTGTTTAAAGACAAGAAAGGAACTCCGATATCGATTGCTCATAATTTGCAGGAGTTTCAGGATACGTTGCGTGTAATCCCGGCCGAGGCATTGGCTTATCATGCTCGTCGAAACTCTTTTTCAACCTGGTTGATGGCTCGCGGTGAGATCAATATCGCAGAACAACTGTTACCCTATCGGTTCGAAGACTTTGACAGTGCCGAAGAGCTGCGAAATTTTTGTTTGAGTGTGTTCGAACGAATGCAAATCAAGCGACTACGAGGGTTGGTAATTAATTTCGATCAGCAATTGCTAGGTAACGAGCGATACATTGTGCGTATGGGAAAAGGGCTGCTTGGAGGAAAAGGCCGTGGTGTTGCTTTTATGTGCAATTTCATCGAAAACATCGACTTTAAAAAGATTATTCCCAACATTAATATTCGTATTCCGGCAACGGCAATCATCGGTTCTGTTGAGTTTGAAAAGTTTATTGAGATTAATAATCTGTACGAAGAGATATACAGCACGAACGATTATGAACGCATTAAATCGGCCTTCATTGAGTCCGTCTTGGATGAATCTTTGCAAGAAAAGTTACTCAAGTTTGCAGAGAAGATGACGAGGCCTCTGGCGATCCGTTCTTCCGGGTTATTTGAGGATTCGCTGTTACAGCCGTTTTCCGGTGTTTACGCCACCTATATACTGCCCAATAACGATCCCGACACGAATGTGCGTTATAAGCAACTGGAAACAGCCGTGAAACTCGTTTATGCGAGTGTATTTACCGATTCTGCTATTTCATATTTTGATGCTGTAAACTACAAAATAGAAGAGGAGCGGATGGGAATTGTAATTCAGGAGTTGGTGGGACACGAGCACAACGGGCATTTTTATCCTTCGATAAGCGGTGTCGCACAGTCGTACAATTTTTATCCGATCTCGTACATGGAACCGGAGGACGGCTTTGCTGTGGCGGCAGTTGGACTTGGGATGTATGTCGTAGGAGGAGAGTCGGCTTATCGATTCTGCCCGCGTTATCCACAGATTAACCCTAGTAGCTTAAAAGATCAGATCCGGGATTCGCAGCGGGAGTTTTATGCCTTGGATATGACGCACAGCGAAACTGATATGGTAAAGATCGGAGAAGATGCCGGTATTCTGAAATTGTCGATTCGTGAGGCTGAAAAGGACGGAATATTGCAACACTGTGCTGCTGTGTATAATTCGGAAAATGATGATTTGGTGCCAGATTTATCGATCCGGGGCCCACGCGTAGTAAACTTCGATAATCTGCTAAAATATGGAATGATTCCCATGGCTGAGACTATCCGCTTTTTGCTGCGCTTGTTTCGACAAGCTATGGGGTCGCCCGTTGAAATGGAGTATGCCATCGATTTGGAAGCAACTGAGAATGACTTTCCTACCTTCTATTTGCTCCAGATAAAACCGTTAATCCGACATGATCAGGAGACTGAGATTGATTAAATCGATGAATCGAATGCCTTATTGTTTGCCAGAAAGGGGATGGGAAATGGTCGGATTGATGGTATCCGCGATGTGATTTATGTTGACGGTGATACGTTTGATAAAATGAAAACCAAAGAAATAGCAGATGAAGTCAGTCGTTTCAACCGCAAGATGGATTTAATCGGGAAAGAATACATTTTGGTAGGACCGGGGCGTTGGGGCACACGTGATCCTTTCACTGGTATTCCTGTTACCTGGGCAGAAATCTGTAAAGCTCGTATTATTGTAGAGGTTGGTTTGCCCGATTTTCCACTTGATGGTTCCCTCGGATCTCATTTCTTCCACAACGTAACATCGATGAATGTGGGTTATTTTTCCATTCCTTTGAAAAGTCGCGATGCGTGGTTGAACTCGCAATTATTTGATCAGGGGAAAGTAGTGGAAGAACTACACTACGTGAAACATATTCAATTTAAAGATGACTTAACTATCCTGATGGACGGGCGGAAACGTGAAGCTTTGATTCATTTGTAAAAGAAACGTTGGCAACGATTGGTGGTTCTGTTTCTCTTTTTTTGAATTTGAAGCTCATGATTTGGATTTTGAAATTTTTATGCTGAAAAACACATTTTTGTAAATTTCTTGAAATAAATCCTACCAAAATGTAAGAAATAGGGATTGTTGTAATACTATTTGACTGATAATCAATGATGCGGTCTTTAAGGCATACCGTTTGCGTTCGTTTTGGTACAACGGCTGCTAATAAGCGGTTCATGTTAAACCAAAAATTAGAACGTTATGAAGATTTGCATGCCTATCATAGGAAAAAACGCTGCTTTGGTTAATGTCATGGCTGACGACTTTTACAAAGCTAATTTTTATTGTGTACACGACCTCGAAAGAGGAGATAACGAAGTTTTTAGTAAATCTGAGTTAATGCTCCGATTTGGTTTGGATCTTCGGAAAGGTGGAGAGGATGATGTCGTAAAAGCTATTATTAGCCCTAATGTACGCCCAATGGCATTCAAGATTTTAAAGGATAATGACATCAAAGTTTATCAACCGAACGGTAAGGAAGTGGATGTGAATATTCGCTTATACAAGGATGAATTGTTGCATGAACATGATATTCGCTCTGTTGAAGAGCCTTCGGGCTGCGGATTGACTTGCAGCAGCTGCTCGTCGAAAACCTGCAAGTAATTCAAAAAAAAGGAAGAAGAATTTTACCTACAAAATTGAGACATTATGATCATTCAACCAAGACCGTTAGCACAAGTTAAAATGATGTTGGAAGATGCCGGAACTGATGTAAGCTATGCTTATGAGGATCTTGTATTTGTTGAACACACCGCTTTTTTAATTCAATTTGACGATGAAAAGCCTTCGAATCTGAAGTTGTATTTTAATAACGAAATGAGTAAGGAGGGCATCGACACTGAAATCCGGAAATTGACTCCCTATGCTAAAAAGAGAAAATTTACCTTGACTCCAACCGGTAAGTTTGAGCTGAAGCAAAAGGAAGACTCCGAAGAAATTGACATTCTCTTTTTTCCCTTATAGATAATGTAACTGTCAATTACACCAAGAAAAAATTAAGCCGGACAAGGTGAGAGACTGTCCGGCTTTAATTTTTATGACCAGGCGAATGCCTGTTACATGTTCCAGATTTCCCAGGCTTTAATAGCTTGTCCGTGCAACATTTCCAATCCGTTTTTCACGGCAGCACCTTTTTCTTTTCCCTTTTTCATGAAAAGCGTTTCTTCCGGGTTGTAAACCAGGTCGAACAGTACGTGGTCCGAAGTAAGATACTGGTAAGGAATATCAGCGCAGGTATCCACTTTCGGGAAAGTACCCAGCGGTGTTGCATTAATTACAACCAAATACTCTTTTAGCAGAGCTTCGTCAATTTGATCGTAACGGATTTCGCCTTCGTTCAATTGCTCTTCGATTGAGGCAGAAACATAAGTCAGGCCCAGCTTGTCCAAAATGTATTTAATTGCTTTCGAAGCGCCACCTGTTCCTAAAATCAAAGCCTTTTTGTGCTTTTCATTCAACATAGGCTTCAGTGCATTTTCGAAGCCATAGATATCAGTATTGAAGCCTTTAAGCTTGATGCCATCTTCCGAGCGGATGATCTTTACTGTGTTGATGGCGCCTACTTTTGCCGCTTCCTCATCAATCTCATCCAGGTAGGGCATGATTTGTTGTTTGTAAGGAATGGTGCAGTTTAAGCCGGCGATATGGTCATTCTTCTTAAAAATCTCAGGAAACTCTTCAATGGAGTCCAACTCAAAGTTTACATACTCGTGTTCGGCCAGGTTTTCTTTCTCGAATTTTTCAGTGAAAAATCCTTTTGAGAATGAATAGCCCAGACGATAACCAATTAATCCGTAGGTTTTCATATCAATTGAATTTCTGTTTTGTTCGTAATTATGCTCTGCTCTTTTGCAGACTTTTCGACACGCCTTCGGGCGAATCCGGCGATTGCCAAACCAACGGCCAGCCCCATTTGTGCATTGTGGCCTGTTAGCTCAAAGTACGATCCTGGCAGCACGTTTTGCTCGATCAGCGGTTTTACTTCGCCATGGCGATCGACAAAAGTCTCGACAACCTCTTTCCAGGGCCA
>QKCF01000019.1 GCA_003246935.1 Sunxiuqinia sp.
TTGGTTTTGGTTGCGGGAAAAGAAAATGAGCTTGTTTTTGTAGCTTCTGATCCCGAAGGAAAACCTTTTAACGGCAAGTTGAATTTTGAGGTGAAAGACGGAGAGGATGAAGTCGTTCAAGGGAAAGTGAAAGCGGAGGAAGATGGCGCATTGAGGGTGAAATTTGATTTACCTGCTCAAGCGTTTGATGTTCCGCTTGAATTGATTCTAACTGATGGGAAACTGGAAGTATATAAGTCTCCTTATCAGGTTGACACCGAAAAAGTTCAGGTTGATTTTGGAGCAGAAGGAGGACAGCTCGTTGCCGGAGTAATGCAGAAGGTTGCATTTCGGGTTGAGAATAGCTTGGGACAGGAGGTTGAGGTCGGTGCTTCGTTAATAGCGAAAAGTAGCGGGGAGCAAATATTGCAGGCAAAAACAATGGTTCCGGGCTTTGGATTTTTTCCATTGACTGCCAGGGCGGGTGAGCGTTATCAGCTCAAAATAACGAAAGGTCCAGGTACCGGGCAGGTTTTTGATCTGCCTGAAGTGGCGGAGGATGCAGTTACTTTAACGCTAACCCGGACTGATGATCAATTTATTTATTGCAACTTGCAGGCGGTTGGTGCATCGTCGAAAAAACTGCATCTTATTGCTTTTTGTGGGAGTCAGTTGGTTTGGGGTACCGATGTTGTGGTGGAAGATGTTTTAAGCTTGAAGATCCCAAAAGATAATTTTCCGAACGGTCTGTGTCAATTGCTGGTGTTAGATGATAAACTAAATCGGCTTGCAGGTCGTTTGGTTTTTGTGGATAAAGGTGAGCCCTTGGATATCGACGCAGAACTTAACTCTCCGGTTATCGATGTGAATACAACTGACAATTTAAAGGTGCGTGTAAACTCGAATTCAAAATCAGAGCAAACCACTTTGCTGAATGTCAGCATTAGCCCGTCAGTTCTGGTGGTTGGCTGTCAATCCGATTTTGAAGTGAGCTTGAAGATTAACAGCTTGTTGGCATACCCGCAAAGTGGTCTTTGCAATATGGCTGATGAAGGTAAGCTAAGTGAGGCGGGAGTCAATTACTTGCTGATTGGTAACCAGTTGAAGAATGGTGATTGGGATGCGATTAAAACATCGCAGAGCAAGGCAAAGTTGGCTGAGGGTATCATGAGGGCTGGTCTGGAGGAGCAGATTCCGGGGCGGGTTCAACGTTTTGTGAATACTCACTCATCGGATCAAAAGCCTGATTTTACACCGGAATTTGTATTGGCCAACGAGGATTTGTTTCAACGTGTTAGACCTAAGAGCCTGGCAGCGGATAAGAGCGAGCAGTATAAGAAATTCCTTCAATCAGGCAGTTCTATTTTGGATGTGATAAAGATGATTAAGCCTTATTCTATGGATGGCGATAAAATCATTTTTCCAGGGGGAACAAATTCGTTGTTGTACCAGGATGGTGCACTAATTGTTATTGATGGCCAGAAAATGGGTACCAGTGCCGGCGTTTTGAGTAGCATCTCTCCGAATGATATCGAATCGATAGATATTTCAACCCGTCCGATTGATATTCAGCAATACACGGGCTTAAATTCGGTGGGGCTGATTGATATCAAAACTAAAAAGGGGGAACGTATCGTCGAAACAAATGATGAACCCATAAAACAATATGATGGAGGGAATCGCGTACCACGCGTCTTTGTAGACGAGGTTCCGGCGATGGCCGAAAATGAAAAGCAGCTTACCTTATTTTGGGATCCGTTTGCAGCTGCTAACCCAACTTATGAGAAGGAAATACCGGGCACCAAAACGGTTGGTCGTTACCTTATCCGGATTTTGGCAGTTGACGATGAAGGGAACATGGTTACCAAACAAATTCCGTTGACGGTAAAATAGGGTACAACGGTATATAGGAAGATTGGTGGGGAATACAATTCGATCTTGTGAGTACGAGAGAAGGAGTGCACAAACAGTTCAAGTTAGCACGAAAATTTGCCATTAGGGAATTATTTCGTTTCTCAGCACTTTCATACTATCAGCATTTCAATAATTTTGGAAATCTCGTGCCGGCAACAAGAACGCACATTTGTTTTTAGATACAAAAAAGAGTTCTATCGAGATATACAGGATCGATGGAATACCTTAAAATACTAAAATTTAGACCCCATGAAATTAGTGATCCGACTACTTTGTTTTGCAATTTTTTCCTTTAGTATTCTCAGTTGTCAGCAGCAAAAGGAACTTTTTGTTGATCTTGACGGCAAGGTTCTCAGAAAAGCGGATGTCGAAGCCAGTGACGCGCCTTACCTGCAGATTCAGGATTCCAAATCAGCCAAAGGAGTGGTTGTATTTTGTCCAGGCAGTGGTTCCGATAAGGATTCAATACTAACGGTATTTCAACAAATGAGCTTTTCTGTTGCGACCTTAAAAGGAGACAACCAGAAAGTTGCCGCTGCGATCAAAGCTTTTCGGTTAATCAAATCAGGGGCAATCATTAATTTGAAAGCGGATTACAGTTGTTTGGTTGGGTGTTCTGATGG
>QKCF01000256.1 GCA_003246935.1 Sunxiuqinia sp.
TGACAAGAAGATTTATGAATCTGACCCATTTGCTAAACTTGATCAGGTAGGCGTTGGAAAACTCGTTAAAATGGCTTGTGACCTGGGACGAGCTACAAGACCTGACATAAAGCTTGGCATTTGTGGAGAGCATGGTGGCGACCCATCGACAGTTGAATTCTGTCACAAGATTGGACTAAGCTATGTATCTTGTTCGCCATTCCGCGTTCCGATTGCACGACTAGCTGCTGCACAGGCTGCTATTAAAAATAGGGATTAGTCAAAAATTCACGATTTCATGGGATTTAACGATAACCTATGAGATGGCAAAAGCTTGGAGAAAGGCTCATGGAGCATATCTCAGGCAGAACCAATGGCGTGATATAACGATGGTTATATCTCTTGAAATCTGATAAATAACAAATTAAGCCCTTGTATTCAAGCGGGTAAATCCGCTGAAAGAATACAAGGGCTTTTTGCATGGGTAATATGTGAAAGTCGCAAAGCATAAAGCAAAATAAATGTCAATACCTTTTTTGAAGAAATTAAAACAGGAGTCGGCACATGGCTGTATTCAGAGTTGAAAAATCATAGATTTCACTGCAACGGCTCAAATGCCAGCATCGCCGCCTTTTACTCTGTGTCGAAGTCCCCAACGATTTCACCGACCTACAAATTGACAACCTTGCCGCGATGGCTGCAGCTAAAGAGCTGTTACTGAAAAAGGTTCTCGACGCAAAACGCCTGCCCATTCGGGGAACAGAGGATAAAATTGCATTTAACTGGTTTACCCTTTCTGATCCGGCAGACGCTACCTACTATTTACAGTTTATATACGCATTATGTGAAACGGCAAAAGAAAAGAAGCGTATTACGGCAACAAAACCCGATTTTTGAGAATGAAAAGCTTGCCATGCGCGTATGGCTTAACGGCTTGGGGCTCTCCGGTAAAGAAAATAAAAATTGTAGGGCACTGCTAATGCGTGGGCTTTCAGGCGACGCGGAGTGGAGGTTTCCAAACCCGAAAAGCCTGAATCTTCCGATGAAAGCGAGGCTCAAGGTGATGAATGACTTTCATACTCGTGAAGAATTACTTGCAAATTATCCTCCCGGTACAATAGTTGAGTTGACCGCTCCGCTTGATGACCACTATGAGAAAAGGCTAACCACAGGCTCTAAGGCTTTAATTCAAGGCGCGGACGACTTCGGAAACTTACTTTGCCGTTGGGATAAGAGTTCTACGCTGAATATAGTTCTCGGCGATGAGTTCAAGGTTGCCGGCAGATTTACAGACGAAATGAAAGCTCAACTGCTTGAAATCCGCGCTAGCGGTGTGGCGAATATGTTTGATATCAACACGGTTCAACGCATTGCATTTGAAAAAGGATGGTTTGAACTAAATTATTTTCTGGAAACCTGCCTCGATATTTACGAATGGTGGGTGTTAAAAGGCGATTAAATCATCTATATATACAGAAAAAGCACAGCTCCTGCTATCGGTTGAGCTGTTATTTATTGTACTGGCATATATTCTTAAAGGATACAAGATACGAAATACATTAAAAGGCTCTGCTGAAATCCCAGCGGAGTTTTTGGTCTCATCAAACAAATGTGTGCGCTTTGTTTTATCTTGTAAATCCAGTTTTAATATGATAAAATATTGTTATGAATTTTGCAGACGAAGGTATTGTTGTTAAGAAATGACGCTTATGATGATTGCTGTGAAGAAAGCAGACTTAATTCATAATTTTTATACATGGCGAATTGTTACACTGGATAAAATAGCAAAGGCACATATTAAAAAATACAGGGATGCTTTAGAAATATTAAGCTCATCGGAGGACGAACAATTATGATTCGTGAAATAATCAAGGGAGAAGCAATTTTCGCCCAAAAAGCGGAGCTCGCAACGATATCCCATTTATCGGTTGCAGAGGATTTACTTGATACGCTGAAGGAAAATCGCAAAATCTGTGTGGGTATGGCGGCAAATATGATCGGTGTGAACAAACGGATTATTGTTTTTGATAACGAAGGCAGGCATGAAGTGATGTTTAATCCGCAGATCATCAAACAATCAGAGCCATACACCGCCGAAGAGGGCTGTCTTTCCCTAACCGGAACCCGTAAAGTGAAACGGTTCAAATCTATCAAAGTACAATTTCAAAACAGCGAGTTTCTGAACCGTATAAAGACATATAAAGGGAACACTGCTCAGATTATTCAGCACGAAATTGATCACTGCGACGGGATTGTTATATAGGAAATCTGCAATAGTTGCATATCCGCGTGATTTACCTTGTTAAAATAAAATGTCACAGTTCTTGATTGGAGGGATGTATTATGAGAGAGTACAAGCTGACCCGCAGCAACCGCAAAACCATTGCACTGTATGTCCGTGACGGTATTGTGGAAGTTCGCGCACCGCTCAAGGCTGCGAAAGCCGGGATTGATAAATTCGTTGCTTCCAAAGAGGACTGGATTGTAAAACAACTTAATAAACATGAAGGACTTGCCGAAAAGCGTGGATTAT
>QKCF01000474.1 GCA_003246935.1 Sunxiuqinia sp.
ATCACCAATCTGCTGATAAATCTTGTTCAGCTTACTGAAACGTAAAACATACATAATGAATTTAGCCAGGTTCTCGCCCCCAAGGTAAGCTAGGTAGGGACTGGCTTTCAGGATATCTTTCGGATTTACTAATTCCATTCAGTGTGTTAAAAATGTGCTGCTAAATGTAAAAAATCGATTTCTATTTCATTCCAAAAGGCGACTATTTTTTAATAAAATCGGGCGTTGCAAGCGTAGCTCCCTAAAAATAAGACCCCAAAGTCTTTTAAAATGCAGAAATCGAACTTACCTTTGCAGCGGATTAATTATTGAAAACGAGTGAATTTACTTTATCAGAAATACAAAACAAGCGACTGGCTCCCAACTACCAAGAAGGAAATGGAAGAACGGGGATGGGATCAGTTGGACGTGATTCTTTTTACCGGCGATGCCTATGTAGACCATCCTTCGTTTGGAGCAGCGGTTATTGGGCGCGTTCTTGAAGCCGAAGGCCTGCGGGTAGCTATTGTGCCGCAACCCAACTGGCAAGACGACCTGCGCGACTTTAAAAAACTGGGCGTGCCTCGCCTGTTCTTCGGTGTTACTGCCGGAAACATGGACTCGATGGTGAACCACTACACCGCCAACAAGCGTAAGCGCTCGAACGATGCGTACACGCCCGGCGGACAAACCGACAAGCGCCCGGATTACGCCACCATTGTTTATTGTAATATTCTGAAAAAGCTATATCCCGATGTACCGCTGATTATTGGGGGAATTGAGGCCTCGCTGCGACGTGTAACCCATTACGACTACTGGCAGGATAAACTGCATCCGTCGATCCTGGTAGACTCAAAAGCCGACCTGCTCTTCTACGGTATGGGGGAAAAGTCGATGGTGGAGTATGCCCGCCTGGTGCAAAAGGGAGTCGACCCGCAAAGCCTGACCAACCTGCACCAAACCGCATTCTTAGTTGATGCCGACGCGCATTTTGCCACCCAAAAGAAATGGAAGAGCCTGGAGCTTCACTCATTTGAAGACTGCCAGAAGGACAAAAAGAAGTTTGCGCAAAACTTCATGCACATCGAAGAAGAATCGAATAAAGTGGATGCCAACAGGCTGGAGCAACGCACAGGCAACAAGCTGGTGGTGGTGAATCCGCCATGGCCACCGATGGAAGAAAAGGAGATCGACCATGTGTACGAGCTACCTTACACGCGCCTGCCGCACCCCAAATACAGAAACAAGGAAGCCATCCCGGCTTACGATATGATCCGCCACTCCATCAACATCCACCGCGGGTGTTTTGGTGGCTGTACTTTTTGTACCATTTCGGCGCACCAGGGCAAGTTTATTGCCAGCCGCTCGCAGGCTTCGGTCATGCGCGAGGTGGAACAGGTAACGCAGATGCCCGACTTTAAAGGTTACATCTCCGATTTGGGTGGCCCATCAGCCAACATGTACCAGATGAAGGGAATTCACCAGGAAATTTGCAACCGCTGTAAACGCCCGTCGTGTATTTTCCCCGATGTGTGTAAAAACCTGAATGTGGACCACAAGCCAATGCTCGACCTGTACCGCGAGGTACGCAAGCACCCGAAGGTGAAGAAAGCATTCATTGGCAGTGGTATCCGCTACGACATGATTCTGCATGAAACCAAAGACCCGCAGGTCAATAAAAATAACATGACTTACCTGCGCGAGGTAATTAAGCACCATGTTTCGGGCCGTTTGAAGGTAGCACCTGAGCATACATCGGACGATGTGCTGAAGATTATGCGGAAACCGTCGTTCAAGCTGTTCCACAAACTGAATAAAGTGTTCAACGAAATCAACAAACAGGAAGGGATGAACCAACAACTGATTCCCTACTTCATTTCGAGCCACCCGGGTTGTAAAAGCGTCGACATGGCCAACCTGGCTGCCGAGACCAAGCAGCTCGACTTCAAACTGGAGCAGGTGCAGGATTTCACACCAACACCTATGACGCTTGCAACGGTGATCTTCTACACGGGCTTCCACCCGTACACCATGGAAGAGGTGTTTACAGCCAAAAGCAAAAAGGAAAAACTGAGCCAGCGCAAGTTCTTCTTCTGGTACAAACGCGAGTACCAAAAAGAAATCCGCGACGAGCTAACACGCCTCAACCGGAAAGATTTGCTGAAGAAGATTTTGAATTAAGAACTGATTTTACAGATAGACAACAGAAAGGATGCGAGCCACAGAGGCGATCGTGTCCTTTTTTGTTTCGGGCCGGAACAAGTAAAAAGATTACATCGTCTTCGCTCCACCTACTCACAATGACTCACATTGTTTTTTTTATGCAAAAGGACATTTGTAATTTGGTCTTCCTGCAAGCTGAAACTAAAAAAGGATGACCACTGCCATCCTTTTCTCAAACTAACCAAAATCTATCTTTATGAAAAAAATCTACTTTTTACTTTCTCTTTTTGTATGAACCAAAGATAGCCCTCTTTAGTGTTAACACCTGCCAAACACTGTTAAAGATTGTTAGGATAGACTCCTTTATGCACTTCAAAATTTGAACAAAGCGACCTGTTTAATTGCTTTAATTACAGAACAGAAACAATTAAACAACATAGCTATGAAACGGAAATTAATGACATTTTTAGCGCTGCTGATTACAGCCCTTACCGCCTCTGGACAAACCCCCGAGATGTACCCCCCACCGGTTCCAGAGCCCTTGGAGCTTACGCCCCTCAACGTTATTCTTTATATCGTCATTCCGGTACTACTAGTTATTTTCCTGATTTATTACCGGCGCAGAAAACGAAAACAATAGCGTTAGCTCTTACTCTTCCACAAAGTAGCGCAATTGATCGAGCATAATGGGAACATCGTCGTGATCGATACCCTGTTGCAACAATTGCGGTAAGTCTTCTGCAAATACGTTCATAAACTCAGCCTCAGTGAAACCTTCCTTCGAGATGGACTTCATATAATAATCCAATGCAGCTTTGCGGTTGCCCAAGCTCCATTGCACGTGCCCCATATTCATCAGGTCGTGCTGATTGGGCTGATCATCCATCAACATTTGAAAATACTTTTCAGCCTGTTCCTTTTTGCCGGTCAGGAACGAACACCAGCCAATCGGGCGCCATACTTTTTTGCTGCCCGGTTTCAGGTATTCCACTTTAAAATAATATTGCAAGGCCTCCTCGTAACGCCCCAGCTCGAGCAAACAATGTCCTGTATTCAAATGATTGGATAAATCGTCGTGGTTCAACGCCTCAACAGCCTTGTAATATTCCAGTGCTTTCAGCGGTTGCTTCAGGTTACGATAGCACAAGGCAATCTTTTTGAGATTCCACACCCGATTCAGGTCGAACAATTCAGCCTTTTGGTACGCATCCAGCGCTTTTTCGTAGTCGCCCATTTTCTGATGGCTAAAGGCCAACTTCTGATATAATTCGCCATCCTGTGCATCGGCTAACAGGTATTCATAAATTTCGACAGCCTCTTCGAAATGATTCTTTGTGAAATAGTATTCACCAATATTCCGAACGATCGCCCGATCCTCTTTCAATATAGCCCCCAACGTTAACTTATTATGGAAGTCGAAACGCCAGCTAAACAAATCTTCAAAGTCGTGACGACGCGGGTGCAGCTTAAAAAAACGGTACAAATCCTGAATATACTGGTTTGAAATGAAACCCGCTTTCCGCCCCGGGTTACTCAACGCCTCATCCTCCTCAATTTCGTGAAACTGATCCAATTCCGACTGCAAGCCCTGAAACATAAATTCGCGATTTTGCTTCGGAATTTGCTGCATACTCAGGCTAAACGAATATTTATCGGAGTTACACAACAGCGGTGCCTGTGCCATCACCTCCACAAAACGCCGAGTTAGGTCGTCGGAAAGATCGAGGACTTTATCCAAATCCGGATTTTCTGAGAAAAAAGGCATAAACCAATTCGAGATCTCATGGAAAAACACAAAAGACTTTAACATCGCAAATGAGCCCATAAAAACATCGGCCCCTTCCATCTGCAGCTCCGAAAATTCCTGCATTTTATCCATTAGCTGTGGCGATTCTTCAATCATTTCCTGCCATTCCGGATTCTTATCTTCAGCAATCCCCTCTTCCATCAAGCTATCGAGCTCAATTTTATCCTTCAGGTTTGCACTTATTTTAATCATCTCCGGCATAATCTCATCGCGGATCCGTTGTTGCAGCTTCTCAGTTTCCTTGGCGCGAATCAACTGGATAATTACCCGCTCCAGATTGTGTTTAAACTCAGGATCGTCGTTCAGCAGTTTCAACCGCCCCGTAATACCGCCATAATAAGGCATGCGCGAATCGTATTGATACAAGCTAATCAACAAGCCCACCAATGCCCGTTGCTTGATTGCTGACTCATCGGCTTCATAGGCATCAAACAGCAAGGTGAATTTCTGCTCATCGAAATAGCGCTGCAAGCTCAATGTCACGGCTGTAACGATAAATGATTTGTAGGCCGATATAATGGTTGGGCTGGCCAGGAACTTCCTAAGAAACCGAAGTCCTTCTCCGCTCAAACGATCCTGAAACCATAGGTGATAAAACAAGCGATGTATCTGACGATGATTTTCGGATGCCGCTGCAGGATTCTCAGCTTCTGCTTCAAATCGGCTCAGGAACGCATCAAAATCGGTTATGAACTTCTCCATAAAGTTTCGCTTCTTTTCGTACTCCACCGACGAAGCATATTTCAAGCGTAATGCTTCATAAACTTTATCAGCCAGCTCGTAGGTCGAATCGATCAACTTGCGGTAAACTTTCTGCCGCTCAGGATCCTGAATACCCTCCAGAGTGTACTGCAACATGTAATGGTAGGTCTGGTTCAGATCCCGCCATTCATCATGAAAAAGCCCCAGCCCGTTATCGGTGATCAGCGTTTCAAGCTGATCAAAAGCAGGCTTCATGCGTCGCTTCGCCAAATGATTGCAGATTGCTTTATATTGTCTCTTGATTTCCTTGTTCTCCATAAACGTCATTCGTAAGAATAATATACGAAAACCAGAGGTATCAAGAAACACTCCAAACGTAATTCGCATGACAGAAGTGCAGAAAAATCCGAAAAATTCTTCGCTTTCGTCAGTATGTAAGGCTGTATCTAAATTTCATTCCAGAACACATTTTTATACCTTGTACTGAAAATAACATACAAATGAAATACACAGGATCATGTCTTTGCGGAGCCGTTACTTTTGAAATCGAAGGTGATTTCGACCGCTTTTTTCTTTGTCATTGCAGCCGTTGCAGAAAAGACACCGGATCCGCTCACGCAGCCAATTTATTTTCGTCTTCAGCCAGTCTAAAATGGCTATCAGGCGAAGACTTGGTTAAAACCTTTCAACTTCCGGCAACACGACATTCGAAAAGTTTTTGTACGGAATGTGGTTCCGCACTACCCCGGAAAAAAGAAGGCGGAAAGTTGTTAGTCGTTCCGGCTGGTTGCCTCGACACGGATATATTGATCAAACCATATGCCCACATATTTACCGGCAGCAAAGCCAATTGGGACAACGAGCTTGAAAAGATCCGGCGATTTGACCAGTTACCGGAATAGTATTCCAGACCGGCCTTCAAAATAAGCCAATCAAAAAATATGGAATAAGATTAAGCCATAAATTCCAAAACGCACAAAACGAAACAAAGCCCACAATAAATAGCTTTTGAGTTTGTACTTAATCAAGCCACAGGCCAGACCTACAATGGAATGTGGCAAAGGCAGCATAGCGCCTATAAATACAAACAGCCCGCCCCACTTTCTCAAGTTCACAATGTGTCGCGCAATCTTTATTTCGATGTGATTTTTCACCGACGGGATTAAGAACAGCCGATTGCCTGCCAGGTAAGCCACAATACCACCGAAATAGGAAAGTGATGCCAAAACGGCAAGGAACAGCCAAGGCGTTTCAGCCTTCGAAGCTCAGGCAATAAAGATTTCAGGAGGAAGTAAACCTAAAACCGTTTCAGACGCAAAAAATGTTGAAAACACCACGGTCGGCGAATAGGTTTCGACCAACTGGTTCAACAAGGCATCAAAAATCGAGACCAAAATATTCCAGTCCAACAAGGATGGCGACAAAGACACCGATTACGATACCTCCCTTAACGGAGGTATCGCGAATGAAATCGTAAAAACGGGTGATCCGGTAATAGCGGTTTAATAAAACAAGGCGCTTTACAGCAACCGGGCTGGTTCTGACTCTTCTATTTGCTTTCATGGGCTGATTAATTACACTGAATATTTGAAACCGCCAAATAAGTAAGAAGGTTTACAAAAAGTAAGATAATTGTCTTCATATTTACAGAAAGCAAGAATAAGGTTGCAGAAAGGCATTTTTATCCCTCACCTAAAAAAACAATCCCCGTGCTTACCAATGGGTAGTCACGGGGATTGCGATTGCACCAAACGATCTTCTATTCCGCAATCAAGCGTTGAATAAAGTGATCGAATTCGTTTTGATAAGCGATATATTTATCGCCTGTTGCAGGACCATCGAATCCGGTATGAATCCGGCGAACTTTACCTTCTTTATCAATGACAATGCTGGTTGGGTAGGACATAATCCGACTCAACTCCGGTATTTTTTCAGAAGCCATTTTACGATCTTCCGAACCGTTCATCGCTAACAAAATCGGATAATCAACACCAACTGATTTTTTCAGTCGTGAGATGGCTGCAAAACAGGCCGAATCAGTTTTGGCATACTCAAATGCCAAACCAACGAATGCTATGGGTTGGTCTTTATGCGCTTTGGCATAGTCCACAAAATAGCGTGTTTCGTCGAGGCAGTTCGGACACCAGCTTCCCATAATCTGCACTACCACAACTTTATTTTTAAATGCGTCATCTGCTAGCGAAACTGTGTTACCGTTTTCATCCGGGAAGCTGAAACTGATGCTGTCAAATCCCGGCTTCAAGGTTGTTAAACTTTCCGGATCTGGTAGTTCATAGACATCGTTACGACTTCCGGCAAAGGCCTCCTTCCAGGTATTTTTCGAGTAAAACTGACCATTCAACGTACTATCAGTTACCGTTGCTGTAAACAGGAATAAGTGAACACCATCAAATGAAGATAATTTCAGTTGATCTCCATCCATCACCCCTTCCAAGAATCGATAGTCTCCGGTAGGCGTTCGGAAAGTACCTGTTACTTTGCTACCCTCCTGCTCAAATACACCTTTGGCCCAGCTATTCTGATCCGTTGAATCATTACCAAACAGCACTTCCCATCCTCCTGTTATATCAACTGTTGGCTCGACTGCCACAGCAAAACGCTCATTTCCTGCTTCAGCGTGAAAAGGTACCTTGTAGTTAGCACCCGGCTTGGAGTAGTAGCCACTCAAGCGACCATTCTCTTCAACTTTCGCTTTGATAAAGCTGTCGAACACCGGCATGTTAATCGTAACTGAATCATTTGCATAATTGACCTCATCGACTGAAATAACTTCATTACCATTATAAACCTCCAACCTGCTCGGAGAAGTAACCTTGAAGATGAACGGAATTTCCTTTTCGTCCTGCGCTTCAAACACCCCCCGGTATGTATCAGGTTGCAACCGTGAAACTTTCGGCTGACAGGCCGCCAACGCCAAAAGAACGACTCCTCCCAAATAAAAACGTATGCTCATAGTTTCCTCTGTTTTGTTCGGAGCCTAAAATAGTTGAACTAAAATGCTTGTAAAATGATAATTACCCTCACTATTGAAAAAGTAAAAAACAAATAACACTGCTCGTACAAAAGCCCGCTAACAGCAGCTGATTGGATTTGCCTCGTTTTTCTATCTTTGTGCACCTCATGTATACCATCGGAAAAGATATCATAAGCAAGATGAATGAGTTAGGACAACAGAAGCGTCCTTTCGTTTTCCTTTTCGACTTCGATTGCCGGCAATCCCGCGTAATGGAATGGGGCGACTGCGGAACTGATCTACTTTGGAGAACACCACATCATTCAAATTTCAGGCAGGTACCACATGATAAACATCCTGTTGAGTGGGAAATTGAACCGGTAAGTTTCGAGCGCTACCAAAAAGCTTTCGAACTGGTGCAAAAGCACATCCACGGAGGTGACAGCTACTTGCTCAACCTTACGATGCCGACAAAAGTCAATACCAATCTGACACTTGGTGAAATTGCGCATAAAAGCCAATCGCCCTATTTGGTGTATCTGAAAAATGAATTCGTATGCTTTTCGCCCGAGATTTTTGTGCGGATTGAAGGAGGTAAAATCTCTTCATACCCCATGAAAGGCACCATTGATGCCAACATTCCCAATGCGGCAACGCTCCTCAAAACCGACCGGAAAGAACTGGCTGAGCATAACACAATCGTCGATTTAATCCGTAATGACCTGAGTCGTATTGCGGATCAAGTCGAGGTAAAGCGCTTCTGTTACCTGGATGAGATCCAATCGAACCAAGGTAAACTGCTTCAAATGAGCTCTGAAATTAATGGCCAACTAGAAAGTGACTACCACGCTCATTTGGGAAATATCTTTGCAGGATTATTGCCGGCTGGGTCGATTACCGGTGCCCCCAAGCAGAAAACAGTCGAAATCATTGAAGCGGCTGAACAATACAATCGTGGCTGGTATACGGGTATTTTTGGCGTATTTGATGGCGAGAATGTAGACAGCTGCGTATTGATCCGCTATTTGGAACAAAGTGGCGATAAGTTTACCTTTAAAAGCGGTGGCGGAATTACCCACCTGAGTAACTGCCACGAAGAATATGAGGAACTGATAAAAAAAGTATATGTGCCAATTATTGGAAACCATTAAGCTCGAAGACGGGCAGCTTTTCAACCTAACCTACCATAATCGCCGGATGAATGCTGCTCGCAGGGAATTGTTCGGCATAACTTCCCCTATTGATTTAGCAGAATACATTCAAATTCCGGAAACTTGCATTGACGGTCTGTATCGATGCCGCATAATATATTCTAAAGAAATAGAAAATATCGAATTCATTCCGCAAAAGGAACGTTCTTTCACAAGCCTGAAGATTGTCAGCTGTAACGAAATCGACTACCACCTGAAATTTGCTGACCGCACACTTTTAAACGATCTGTATGCTCAGCGTGGCAAGGCCGACGAAATTATTATCGTACGCAAAAACGAAATCACAGACTGCAGCATTGGCAACCTTTTGTTTTTTGATGGTGAAAACTGGGTTACTCCCGCAGAGCCGCTACTCAAAGGAACACAACGTCAGAAGTTACTGGAGACAGGGCATATTCAGGAAGAATTTATAACCATCGAGGACCTCCATACCTACGAAAAAGTTGGTATAATTAACGCTTTTTACGACCTAAAAAACATGCCAATTATTGAAATTGAGAATATTTTCTAAACATTAAAATAATTGTAACCTACTATCCACCAAATGGGTAAACAGCTATCAATAGCAAGCAACAACCGATATTTCAAGTTTTTTTAGGTGTATGCTTTTGAAGCTATTTTTTTATTCTTTCATTTTTGTATTTTGCGACCATAATAAAACAACTAAGAACGAATGATCAACGCCTTTAGGGCTAAGAGGATAAGGAGGAATAGATATGGCATAAGGATTACGAAAAATTAGAAGAAACGACTAAAGAGCAAATCAAACTGGAATACCCGAATGGTTTCAGTCAAAACCTGATCACTTTCACCAACAAAGACGGAATGTTGGTCAGCGCACTTCCTTTTGAGACTGAAGACAAATACTATTTGGTTCGTATGACTACGCAGGAAGCAATCGATATCATTAGTGATGACGATGATTACGATGAAGAAGGTACATTGAAAGAAGAATCACGCGAGGCATACGAAGACAAATATTCAGAAGAAATGGATATCCCTGCCGACGACGATGATGAAGATGATTCGTACGACGATGATGAAGATGATTCTGATGATGACGAAGGAGAAGATGAAGAAGACGATTTTTAATCTACAATAATAAGAAAGCCCGGAAATTCCGGGCTTTCTTATTAAATTATTGTTAATCAATCTTTAGTCTAATTTGTGAATCACCAATCCTGATCGAAGCTTGGGCTCGAACCAGGTTGTTTTCGGCGGCATAATATTACCGGTATCTGCAATATGAATGAGCTGGCCCATTGATACCGGGTAAAGTGCAAATGCAGCTTTCATGACTTTACTGTCGACCCGTTGTTTCAATTCATCCAATCCCCTGATTCCACCGACGAAATCGATGCGTTTGGAAATCCGGAGATCTTGTATATCCAATATCGGAGCAAGTACTTGCTTGTAAAGAATGGTCACGTCCAGCACATCAATCGGATCATCATTATTGAAGGTTCCTTCTTTGGCTGTCAACTTATACCAGCTGCCGTCCAGGTACAAGCTAAATTCATGTAAACAAAAAGGTTTGTATGCTTTTACCCCCATCGCCTCAACATTGAACCCTGCATCCAACTTCGCCAGAAACTCATCAGCACTTAAGCCGTTCAGGTCTTTCACCACCCGGTTGTAATCAATGATCTGCAATTGGTTATCCGGAAAATGAACCGCCATAAAGTAATTGTAAGATTCATCTCCTGTATGGTTCGGGTTCTGAGTTTTGCGTTCCATGCCAATACGTGCAGCAGCAGCAGTACGATGATGTCCATCAGCAACATAGGTTGCAGGTACTTTAGTCGCAAATAAATTTTCGATTTGGTGATTTAATTCGTCCTCACGTATCACCCAAAAGCGATGCCCAAAACCATCTTCTGAAACAAAGTCGTAATCAGGTTGATTATTGGCGACTGTTGCTGCAACAATTTCATCGATCTCAGGAACTGATTTGTATGAAAAAAACACGGGTTCGATATTCGCGTTGAGGTAACGGGTCAATATCATTCGGTCTTCTTCCTTATCCGGACGGGTAAGTTCATGCTTTTTGATTATGCCTTTGTGATAATCATCGCAAGCCGCTGCACCAACGATACCATATTGCGTTCGACCCTTCATGGTCTGTGCATAGATGTAAAATCTTGCCTCTTCATCTTCAACCAGCCAGCCTTTTCGCTGAAAAGCCAGGAAGTTTTCGACGGCTTTATTATATACTTCTTCGGAATGATTATCTACACCCTGTACACAATCAATCTCAGCGCGGGTAATGTGTAAAAGGGAGTTTGCTTTACCTTCAGCCATCCGGGCTGCCTCTTCGGTGTTCATTACGTCGTAGGGCAAGCAAGCCAAATCACTGACAATCTCCTGCGGAGGACGAAGTCCCCTGAAAGGTTTCACAGTAGCCATATCGGGTAATTTTAGTTAGTACCTTCTAAAATAGAAAATCCTAATGAAAAGCCCTATATGTTATTTATTCACACGGAATGTTTCGTCACCCTTCTCAAAGAAGCCAACAATTTGTTCTGCAGCGGCAACTCCGGCATTTGTGTTCGCTTCCTGCGTTTGTGCCCCAATTTTTTTCGGTGTAAAGTAATAATGCCCCGCAAACTTTTCAGCAAAAACAGCAGCACAATCCGGCGTAATATCCGACAAGTATTTCACATCATTACGTTGCGCCATAAAAGCACACAGTTCATCTTCATTTACAACTTCTTTACGAGCTGTATTGATCAGAATAGCATCTTCTTTCAAGTGTTTGAGCACTGCCATGCTTACCGACTTGATGTGCTCTCCGCGAGCCGGAACGTGAATAGAAACGACATCGGATAGCGCGTAGAGCTCTTCCAGCGAACCCGTCACCTCTAAGCCTTCCGCTGTAGCCTGCGACTTACTGTAACGTGTATACACAATTACTTTCATTCCAAAAGCACGGGCAATACGATGCACATTACGAGCTACGTATCCATATCCATGCAAACCCAAAGTTCGCCCGCGCAATTCGCCGCCCGACTTTCCGGAAAAGAATTCTCGGACACCATAAATTGCTAAGCCAATTGCTAACTCTGCAACGGCATTGGAATTTTGCCCGGGCGTATTCATCACCACAACTGACTTTTCCCTGGCATAATCCGTGTCAACATTGTCGTAACCGGCACCGGCCCGCACAACAAGCTTCAAATTAACTGCTGCATCCAGTACTTCACGGTCCACAAGGTCGCTACGAACAATCATTGCGTCAACATTTGACACAGCGATTAATAACTCAGATTTTGATTGATATTTTTCAAGTAGAACAGGTTCATACCCTGTCTCACGAAGGACTCGTGTGATTTGGCTGATAGCCGACGAGGCAAACGGTTTTTCCGTTGCAATTAATACCCTTTTCATACCCAGTTTAGTTTTGATTAGAAAAAGAAAAAGCAGGACCCCCATCCTGCTTTCTCTCTATATTTGATTAATGGTTTGCTTCAAACTCAGCCATCACATCGATCAGCGCCTGAACGCTTTCTTTAGGCATCGCATTGTAGATTGAAGCGCGGAAACCACCAACAGAACGGTGTCCTTTCAGACCGACCATTCCTTTTGATGAAGCGAATTCGTTGAATTCTTTTTCCAATGCTTCATATCCTTCAGCCATTACGAAAGTAACGTTCATTCGAGAACGGTCTTCCTCTGCAGGTACAGTAGGAACGAACAATTTGTTGCGATCCAACTCTGCGTATAACAAGTCAGCTTTTTCAATATTGATTTTCTCCATTGCTTCAACACCACCTTGTTCTTTCAACCAAATCAATGTTTGCAAACAAGCATAAACAGCGATGGTTGAAGGAGTGTTGAACATTGAATCATTTTTGATGTGTGTTTGGAAATCCAACATAGTCGGGATTGTACGACCTGTTTTGTCCAAAGCTTCATTTTTAATGATCACCAATGTAGCACCTGAAGGTCCTAAGTTCTTTTGAGCACCTGCATAAATCATATCGTATTTAGCAACATCGATCGGACGGCTGAAAATGTCAGAAGACATATCAGCGATCAACTGTACAGGCACGTCTAAATCAGCTTTAATTTCAGTACCGAAAATCGTGTTGTTAGTTGTGATGTGCAGGTAATCAGCATCAGCTGGTACTTCAAATGCTTTAGGGATATAATTGAAGTTTTTATCTTTTGAAGAAGCTACCTCAACAACTTCACCAAAATATTTTGCTTCTTTCATGGCTTTCGATGCCCATGAACCTGTATTCAAGTATGCTGCTTTGGATTTCAACAAGTTGTAAGGAGCCATCAGGAACTCGAGGCTCGCACCACCTTGCAAAAACAACACCGAGTAACCTTCAGGAACCTTCAGCAATTCCTTAACCAAGGCAACAGCTTCGTCCATCACAGCAACAAATTCCTTGCTACGGTGCGATACTTCCATAACAGAAAGACCTGTGCCTGCAAAGTCAACGGCTGCTTCAGCTACTTTTTGTTTGGTGAATTCGGGTAGGATTGAGGGTCCTGCATAAAAATTATGCTTCTTCATGGTATGTTATTTTAGGGTTAAATAAAATTATTATTTTTTGTTTTTGTTCTTAGTCTTTTCAAAATAAACAAATCTGTCCAACTTTTCTGATGAGATATATCAGCAGTTCTGTTCGCTCTATTATTTGTAGAACATGCTGACAATACAGAAAATCAGACAAATATAGGTTCCATATCTCTTTTCAATTGGCGATGCAAAGTTAGGAAACCGCAACCAAATCTCCATCGGAAAATTGAGGAACAACGGTTGTAAAATCCGGCTGGTGACAAAATTCGATACAATCATCTAAGCCTTTGGCTGCCAGGCGCCCTTTTTGAGCTGCCTTTTGAATGTAACCGTTCAAATCAGTTTTTGCAATCGACCATAAGTCCAACGACGCAATAACTGCATCACAGATGGTTTCATATTTGCCAGATTCAAGTAGTTTTTCGGCTAAAGCTCCTGCAAAGACTGTATCCTCCAAGCTGAAACGGTCTTTCCACGACGCGCAGAAAATCAGCACAGGAGCATCTTGTTTGATCAACCAATCAGTTAACGCCGTTAAATTTAAAAACGAACCAATCACAACAGCCTTTGAATGGCTTGCCATATGGATACAACGGGTCCCGTTGGTAGTTGAGTAAACAATTTCTTTATCTTTTACCCGATCAACAGTAAAGTTAAAAGGGGAATTTCCAAAATCTGCGAAATCAAGCACATAACCATCCCGTTCCGAAGCAACAATAAATCCTTCTTCTTTCTTTACTTTCGCTTCTTCAACCGTTGCAACAGGAATTATGCGCTTAACGCCATTGTGCAAAGCCGTACAAATTGACGATGTTGCGCGGAGGATATCTACCACGACCACAATGTTTTCGTCGTTTGCATGCTTGGAGTACATAGCAGGAGATAAACAGGTTTCTAACCTCAGTTTAGCATTTTTCATCTTCAGCTTCAACGTTATTAGGAGCGCAAAGATAAAAGATAATTAACGCCGAGATATAAAAAAGCCCACCAAAAACAATTTGGTGGGCAAAGGTTAAAGTAAAGTTGCAAGATTTTCCCTCTTACTGTTTCAAGAAAGGAACCTTTACAATTTTTGCCTTCAATTTCTTATTACGAACTCCAACATAAATCTCGGTCCCTATGCTAGAATAAGCTTTAGCAACGTAGCCCATTCCAATGCCGACGTTCATCATCGGTGACTGTGTCCCAGAGGTGACTTCTCCTATTTTATTACCAGCTTCATCGAACAGCTCGTACCCATGACGAGGAATACCGCGATCGATCATTTCAAAACCTCTTAACTTACGGCTCACACCTTCGTTTTTCTGAACTTCAAAGATGTCTTTATTAATGAAGTTATTATTCTCATTGAATTTAGTAATCCATCCCAAGCCTGCTTCAATCGGCGAGGTGGTATCATCAATGTCGTTACCATATAAACAGTATCCCATTTCGAGGCGCAAAGTATCGCGAGCACCTAACCCAATTGGCTGAATATTGAACTCTGCTCCGACTTCGAAGATTGCATTGTAGATTGTTTCGGCATCCTGGTTATGGAAATACAATTCAAATCCACCCGCTCCTGTATATCCGGTTGCAGAAATAATAACCTCTTTTACTCCTGCAAACTCACCTGTAGTAAACGTGTAATACTTTAATTCTCCCAAATCTACGGATGTCAGCTTTTGAAGAACAGCCGCCGCATTCGGTCCCTGAATTGCCAATTGACTGATTGAATCTGATGCATTTTCCAATTCTGCTCCAAATTTATTCTGCGAAACAACCCAGTTCCAGTCTTTATCGATGTTGGCTGCATTAACGACCAACATATATTTTTCAGGCGCATAATAATAAACCAGCAAATCATCAACAATTCCGCCTTTTCCATTCGGGAAACAAGAATACTGTGCCTGCCCAGGTGTCAAAACCGAAATATCATTTGTCGTTACATACTGAACCAGATCTGCGGCATGCGGACCTTTCACCCAAAATTCCCCCATGTGCGAAACATCAAACACACCTACATTTTCACGTACCGCAAGGTGTTCTGTTTTAATACCGGCAAATTCTACAGGCATCTCAAAACCTGCAAATTCCACCATTTTTCCTCCAGAGTTCTTATGAATTTCATTAAATACAGTCTTCTTCATGCGCTTATATTTTGGGTTCGTAAAACTATAGCTTCCAAACTCCTAAAATTATGAAATATATCAGGAAAAGTTTGTGGTCAATTTTACAGAACAAGTCGATTTCGTTGAATACAAGTAATTTTTTTTTACTATTATTGTCTGAATAGAAGAAGAAAAGCCAATTAACTTTACGCGATGAATGAAAATAAATTGACCAGTTTAGCTTACTTGGATGAGGTTACTGGAGGGGATCCTGAAATTACCAAAGAATTCATTGAGATGTTCTTCGAGCAGATCATTGAATTCAAAACGGGACTAAGAGACTTCCTTAGTCAGAAGAAGTATAAAGAATTAGGTGAACTAGCCCATAAAGCGAAATCGTCGGTAATGACGTTCGGAATGAACGACTTAGGCATGAGACTTAAGCAACTGCAGCTAAAAACGCAGAAGCTTGAAGAAATTGACAGTTACGAGGAACAAGTTGTAGAATTTGAGACACTCATTGAACAAGCTCAAAAAGAACTTTCCGAAATATTAGAAACCATAAAAAAATAGACACCAAAATTGGTGTCTATTTTTCTTTTTATGCTTTTCTAAATACCAGCTCTTCGTTCTGCAGATCGATCAGAATCTCCTGATCAGCAGAAACCTGCCCTGACAAGATTTCTTTCGACAGCTCATTCAACACAAACTTTTGCAACAACCGGTTAACCGGACGAGCACCAAATTGCGGATCATAACCTAAAGTCGCCAACCACTGTACGGCAGCATCCGAAATCTGAATCCGAATATTTTGGTTGCCCAAACGTTTAATAATCCGGCTGAACTGAATCCGAACAATCTTTTTCATATCCTCACGACCTAGTGGCGTAAACATAATGGTCTCATCAATCCTGTTCAGAAATTCCGGACGAATTGTCTTGCGTAACAAATTCATGACCTGTGCCCGGGTTTGCTCAAACACTTCATCCTTGTTGGTCTCATTCATTCTTTCAAAACCTTCCTGAATCAAATGTGATCCTAGATTTGAAGTCATGATAATGATTGTGTTCTTAAAGTTAACAACCCGCCCTTTGTTATCGGTCAATCGACCATCATCCAACACCTGCAAAAGAACATTGAACACATCCGGGTGTGCCTTCTCAATTTCATCGAAAAGCACTACAGAATAAGGTTTACGCCTTACAGCCTCCGTCAGCTGACCTCCTTCGTCGTAGCCCACATATCCCGGAGGAGATCCAATCAAACGAGTAACCGAGAATTTTTCCTGATATTCCGACATATCAATCCGGGTCATCATATTCTCGTCACAAATACTCTGCTAATGCTTTTGCCAATTCCGTTTTACCAACTCCGGTTGTCCCCAGGAAGATAAACGATCCGATTGGTCGTTTTTCATCCTGCAAACCGGCGCGGCTTCTCCTTACCGCATCAGCAACTGCTCTAATCGCCTCATCCTGCCCTACTACCCTATTGTGCAACTCTTCTTCCAAATGAAGCAGCTTTTCACGCTCGCTTTGCAGCATTTTACTAACCGGAATTCCGGTCCAGCGAGCCACAACTTCAGCGATATCTTCCGAATCTACTTCCTCCTTAATCAATGACTCACCTTGAATCTCCTGCAATTCTTTCTGCAAACGTTCAATCTCAGCTTCCGCTTCTTTTATTTTTCCGTAACGGATTTCAGCTACCTTGCCGTAATCACCCAAACGTTCCGCCTGTTCCGCCTCAAATTTGAAGTTTTCAATATCTGTTTTATTTTGTTGGATACCTTCGATGACCGATTTCTCCATCTCCCATTGAGCGCGGTAACGTGACTGCTCTTCTTTTAAATTAGCAATCTCCTCGTTTAGCGAAGCAAGTTTTACTTCATCCTTTTCCCGTTTGATCGCTTCTCGCTCAATTTCGAGTTGCTTGATTTTGCGTTCAATCTCATCCAACTCTTCAGGAACAGAGTCCATTTCCAAACGCAACTTTGCAGCCGCTTCATCCATCAAGTCGATTGCCTTATCGGGCAAGAACCGATCAGAAATGTAACGTTGCGACAACTCAACAGCCGCAATAATGGCATTATCCTTAATCCGAACTTTGTGGTGCGACTCGTAACGTTCTTTCAATCCACGTAAAATTGAAATCGCACTCAGCGTATCGGGCTCATTAACCATTACAATCTGAAAACGACGCTCCAAGGCTTTATCTTTTTCAAAATATTTTTGGTATTCGTCCAAAGTCGTAGCACCAATGGCACGCAACTCACCACGAGCCAGAGCTGGTTTCAGAATATTGGCAGCATCCATTGCCCCCTCGCCTTTCCCTGCACCAACCAAGGTATGAATCTCATCAATAAATAAGATAACCTCACCTTCCGCTTTGATCACTTCATTGACGACTGCTTTTAACCGTTCCTCGAACTCACCTTTGTATTTTGCGCCCGCAATTAACGCACCCATGTCGAGTGAAAAAAGCTGCTTCGACTTCAAATTTTCAGGCACGTCGCCACGAACAATCCTATGGGCCAAACCTTCGGCAATAGCTGTTTTACCGGTACCTGGCTCCCCAATCAGGACAGGATTGTTTTTTGTCCTTCTCGAAAGAATTTGCAATACCCGACGGATCTCCTCATCACGACCAATAACAGGATCCAATTTCCCATTACGAGCCTGTTCATTCAGATTGATGGCAAACCGGCTCAATGAATTAAATTGATCTTCGGCCGTTTGGCTTTCAACTTTTGCACCTTTCCGCAACTCGGTAACAGCAGCCTCCAAGTCTTTTCTGTTAATCCCATTATCTTTCAAAAGACTGGAAATAGTATCTCCGCTCTCCAATAATCCCATCAGAATATGCTCAACCGACACAAACTGATCACCCATTTTGCGGGACAGATCTAATGATTTCTGCAAAGCCTTGTTAGCTTCAGATGACAAATATTGTTCGCCACCACTAACCTTAGGATAGCCATCTACAATACGATCCAGTGCTTGTTGAAACACCGGCATATTAACACCCAGCTTTTTCAATAAAAAGCCGGTAACATTTTCAGCTGCATGAAGCAAACCTTTCAAAATGTGGCCGGTATCTACAGCTTGTTGTTGCTTTGCCTGCGCTACTTCGAAAGCGTGCTGCAAAGCTTCCTGCGATTTAATTGTGAAATTATTAAAATTCATAGCTTCTACTTATTTCTGTTTCATCCATCTCGCCAATTATTTCATCAGGCGAGACACGAGCCTTGTGGCAAAAGAAAAGCCAAATCCACAATCTACGTTATGATAAGACAAAATGTCCGTATTGAATAGATAAGGTCTGAAAATTAGTCGTAATCAATCTCCAACAACACGAACTTTTGTCAGAAACTAAAACAATTTTACTTGCAGAAAATCTTCAACCGAATTGCAACTTGAGAAGAAAGGAATGAACTTTCCATCACAGGTCACTTCAAAATATAGGCCCAGTGGTCATTTATAAGTAAAAGAAGAGAAGAGATAACGGGAAAATAGCTTCTATTTACGCTTCAGCGTGATCAACTTTGTGAAAATGAAAAAGGACGGTGTCCCGTCCTTTTGTAAACTAATCAAACTATTCTATGAAAAAAAATCCTTAATTACTGTGCTAATGTGTACTCCAAAAGTACAGAGAAGTTCCGTTAACGACTGACAAGAAATGTTAAAATATCTTACATCTCAATTTTCCTTGGCAAATAAAAAAGGATGGTAACACCATCCTTTTTTAAACTTAACCAAACCTATCTCTATGAAAATTCTATGCTTACTATCTTGCTCTTTTGTACAAAACAAAGATAGACTGCAATTCAGTTAACAGATGACAAGCAACGTTAATAAACGTTAACAAAACAACCTCTAGTTATTATTACAAACTAGTTATCAGCCAAAAAAACAACCTTCCCCAGGGCTTTAAATACTCGAATTTAAATGGATAAAAGGAAAATGAAACACAAAAAAGGAAGCTTGATAAAAAGCAAACAGCACGTCGCATTTCAATAAATACAATAAATAAGAAGCGTGTTCATCCGCATTATTAAGCAGGGCCAATTTGTTTTTAAAGTTAATGATAGGTTTTTAGTTTCTAGTCATAAACCTATTCAAAAACATGTGTTAGGATAAGCTAAACGACATAGCTATAAAACATCTGACCGTAATCCCGCTGATTCTTCTAATTAAAAAAATTTACGGTTACATTAGTGACTCGAAATTAAACTTTACTAATTGTCCAATCAACCAAAAAATCTTAAAATCTATGGCAAAATACGTTTATACATTTGGGAACGGAAAAGCCGAAGGGAAGGCAGATATGAAGAACCTGCTGGGTGGTAAAGGAGCAAATTTAGCTGAAATGAACTTAATCGGAGTTCCGGTGCCACCAGGCTTTACTATCACAACTGAAGTTTGCACACTTTACAATCAGCAAGGCAAAGACGCGGCAGTCGCGGCAATTAAACCAGAGGTTGAAAAAGCAGTAGCGCTAATCGAAGAACTAACAGCAACTAAATTTGGCGACAAAGACAATCCTTGCCTCGTTTCGGTACGCTCCGGAGCACGAGTGTCAATGCCGGGAATGATGGACACTGTATTAAACCTGGGATTGAACGATTCTGCAGTACAGGGAATCTCTAAAAAATCGGGCAACGAACGATTTGCATGGGACTCTTACCGTCGCTTTGTGCAAATGTACGGCGATGTTGTATTAGGTATGAAACCTGAAAGCAAAGAAGATATAGATCCTTTTGAAGCTATCATGGAAAACGTGAAGGAAGAAAAAGGAATTGAACTGGATACAGACTTCTCTACCGATGATCTGAAAAGACTGGTTTCTGAATTTAAAGAAGCCGTTCTGAAAGTTACCGGCAAAAGCTTCCCCGACGATCCTTGGGAACAATTATGGGGAGCAATCTATGCTGTATTCGACAGCTGGATGAACGAGCGCGCCATTTATTACCGCAAGCTTAATGCAATCCCGGCTGAATGGGGAACAGCAGTAAACGTGCAGGCAATGGTGTTTGGAAATATGGGTGGATCATCGGCAACTGGTGTGGCTTTTACGCGGGACGCTGCAACAGGTGAAGATATTTTCAACGGAGAATATTTAATTAATGCACAAGGTGAAGATGTTGTGGCCGGTATCCGTACGCCTCAACAAATTACACTTGAAGGCAGTAAGCGCTGGGCAGAATTAGCTGGCATAGATGAAGAACTACGTAAATCACACTTCCCCTCACTTGAAGAAACAATGCCCGCGCTTTATGCTGAACTCAACGCTGTTCAGGAAAAACTGGAGAGCCACTATAAAGACATGCAAGACCTTGAATTTACCATTCAGGAAGGTAAGCTATGGCTGCTTCAAACACGCAACGGTAAACGAACCGGTGCTGCAATGGTGCGAATTGCCGTTGAAATGCTTGAACAAGGAGTTATCGATAAAAAAACGGCATTGCAGCGCATTGAGCCCAACAAGCTGGACGAATTGCTCCACCCGATATTCGACCCTGAAGCATTGAAAAAAGCTAATATATTGGCAAAAGGACTTCCTGCTTCTCCTGGCGCAGCAACAGGTCAGATTGTATTCTTTGCCGACGAAGCAAATAAATTCGAATCATCTGTTTTGGTGCGTATCGAAACCTCCCCGGAAGATCTGGAAGGTATGAACATCGCCAGAGGTATCTTAACTGCCCGCGGAGGTATGACATCGCATGCTGCAGTAGTTGCCCGCGGAATGGGCAAATGCTGTGTTTCCGGTGCCGGCACTGTCCGAATCGATTACAGGGCAAGAACGATGACTGTTGGTAGTGTCGTTTTAAAAGAAGGAGACTGGATTTCTCTTAACGGCTCTACCGGTGAAGTTTGTGAAGGAAAAGTAAAAACACGGAACCCGGACTTAGGTGGGGATTTTGGCAAAGTCATGGAACTGGCCGATGAGTTTACAAGAATGTCCGTTCGCACCAATGCAGACACTCCCCACGACGCTCAGGTTGCCCGCAACTTTGGGGCAAAAGGTATCGGACTTTGCCGTACCGAGCATATGTTTTTCGAAGGTGAACGCATCAAAGCAATGCGCGAAATGATCCTGTCAAACACCATTGCCGAGCGAGAAAAAGCACTGGCAAAACTGCTGCCATATCAACGAAGTGACTTTGAAGGAATTTTTCAAGCAATGGCCGGCTACGGTGTTACGGTTCGTTTACTCGATCCACCGTTGCACGAGTTCGTTCCTCACAACAAGGCAGCACAAGAAGACTTAGCTAAAGAAATGGGGATTTCCTTGAACCAGCTTCTTTCTAAAATTGAAGATCTAGAAGAATTTAACCCGATGTTGGGCCATCGCGGTTGCCGTTTGGGAATTACCTATCCCGAAATTACAGCAATGCAGGCACGCGCCATCATTGAGGCTGCTTTAAACCTGAAAGCCAAAGGAATTGACGCTAAACCTGAAATCATGGTTCCACTTGTTGGTACTATTGCCGAATTGAAAAACCAGTCAGCAGTTATTCGTGAGACTGCAGAGCAAGTTTTTGAAGAAAAAGGTGACCGAATTGATTTCATGCTTGGAACAATGATCGAAATACCAAGAGCTGCTCTTACAGCTGATTTAGTTGCGGAAGAAGCAGAATTCTTCTCATTTGGAACAAATGACTTAACCCAGATGACCTTTGGTTATTCGCGTGACGACGCTGGCAAATTTATGCCTGACTATCTGGCGAAAAACATCCTAAAAAACGATCCGTTCCAGGTGCTTGACCAAACAGGTGTAGGCCAACTGGTTAAAATGGGAGTTGAAAAAGGTCGCTCAACCAAACCCAAATTGAAAGTTGGGATATGCGGCGAACACGGCGGCGAACCCAGTTCGGTTATGTTCTGCGACAGTGTTGGTTTAGATTATGTGAGCTGTTCTCCTTACCGGGTACCAATTGCCCGCGTTGCAGCAGCATTAGCAAACATCTCTAAAAGTTGATTTTAATAAACGCAAAAAGTGAAAAGCCGCCCGAGATTCGGGCGGCTTTTTTCTCCATCAAGCCACAAAAAAACGGCTATCATGCAGAAGCAATCAGGCCGTTCTATATTCTTAATTCACTTCGATTTTAAAAACGTGCCGACAAATTCAAACTAATATGAGGTGCCAAACGATAACCGTGATCACAACGTTCAAAAGCCAAATCACCGACCCGGAAATATAGATGCCCGCCAACGTTCACTCGCTCATAGCCGCCCGGTAGATCAACAAACACATAACCTGAAGGAATAGCGACTTGCACATACCCAACACGAGGTTGATATCTGTAATAATGACCTCCATGGTAGTACATATCGCCTTTTGCATATCTTAATCGCACGGGAGTTTTATAAAATCGTTTGTAGACATTCCCATACTTCGGATGATGATACGCAAAACGACTGTCATCATATCTGCTATAATTATCAAAACGGGTGTCTCTTCTATAATCCCTTTCGCTGTAGTAATGATTTTTCTTATCGTACTTATTATTCTTCTTTTCTAAATACTTGTATTCCTTTCTGCTCTCTTTTTTAGAGTTGTTGCGTTGCGCTTGAGCCGAAAAACTAGTTAATCCAAGTCCAACCAACAGCGCTATCGCTACTATTTGATATTTAAAAATTGCTTTCATGACTTTAATTCGTTAAGGTTAAACAATCATCTTTTCGAATTTACCGGTAATTGTTATTACATCATTTACAATTCGCATGCCAAAACACTATCCAGCTATGATATAGCTAATTACAACAAACAACAAAGACAATATTCTCAGCAATACTTCCAGAATGAAAATAGAATATTACTTTTGTGGCAAAATTTCGCTAGTGGGAAGAATATTAGCTATTGATTACGGGAAAAAGCGTGTTGGTCTGGCTGTTACAGATCCGATGCAGATTATTGCCAACAAACTAACAACAGTACCGAGTCACCAAATCTTCGATTTTCTAAAGGACTATTTTCTAAAGGAGAATGTTGAAAAAGTGATCATTGGTTACCCAAGGCAATTGAACAATGAAGCATCGGAAGCCGTTCTGTATATCAATCCTTTTTTAAAGCGCTTCCAAAAATTATATCCTGATATGCCGATTGAACAGGTCGATGAAAGGTTTACCTCACGAATGGCATTTCAGACAATGATTGATGCCGGATTAAAAAAGAAGGACAGACAGAACAAAGCAACCATTGATGCTGTTAGTGCAACCATCATATTGCAATCGTATTTAGAACAAAAAAAATTCAGATAATGATTTACCCAATTACTGTATACGGCGACCCCGATTTCAAAAGACTACCCGAACTTTGATCAGTTCGTAAAAGATATGTTCGAAACCATGTATCATTCTGATGGTGTGGGTTTAGCGGCGCCCCAAGTTGGATTATCTATCCGGATGTTCGTCGTTGATGCCTCTACTGCAGCCGATGAAGAACCCGAATTGGAAGGATTCAAAAAAGCATTCATCAACCCGGAAATTCTGGAATTAAAAGGAGATGAATGGACGATGAACGAAGGTTGTTTGAGTTTACCTGAAATCCGTGAAGATGTTTCGAGACCTGAGTTCGTAAAGATCAAGTACTACGATGAAAACTTTGTTGAGCACATCGAAGAATATGGTGGCTTTGCAGCCCGTGTCATCCAGCACGAGTACGACCACCTGGAAGGAAAAATGTTAATTGACTACCTAAGTCCGCTAAAAAAAAGAATGTTGAAAAGTCGTTTGACTAACATTAGCAAAGGGAAGGTCAGAACCAGTTACAGGATCATTATTCCAGGAACACGAAAATAACGCTTCGTATAGCCAAATACGCATTTCGTAAGCCAGAACCTATAGCTCATAAAATAAACTAAAGTTTACTGGCAAAAGATGAAAATTCACTGTAATTTGAAGGTAATACAACCTTACTACAGTGAATTTTTTCTCAAACAACCCTTTCATTAAGCTATTGGGATTTTGGATCATCGGTATTTTGATCGCCAAATACCTCCCAATACTGCTCCTTGCCTTTATCGTTTGGCTAATCATTGGTAGCATTTGGTTCTTTAAACTTTACCAAACAAAACGGTATCCATTTGATTTCATCGGTTCACTGTTGCTTGCATCCATACTAATTCTTCTTTCATCCTTAAATTTTAAGCTGCAGCATCCCTCCATTCCTCGCCTCCCCAATCGCACTATTGAATTTTCAGCTATTGTTCTGGAAAATCCTCAAGAAAAGGGAAACAGCATTCAAACGGTCCTTCGAATTGAGCAAGCTGATGTTGATTCGCTAATCGGATTCAAGCTACTGACCTGGGTTCAAAAAGATTCGATGATGCCGACGATTTCAGCCGGTTCAAGCATATTTGCCTCGACACAAATACAATCAATTGAAAATAGTGGTAATCCTTTCGAGTTCGATTATAAATCCTACATGGCACTGCAAGGTATCCACTACTGCTGTTATATTTCAAAGAAAGGAACAACTGTTCTCGAATCCAAGACTCGCAACCTGCGTTTACAGGCTGAAAACTTTCGGGAAAGACTACTTGATCAGTTACGATTAGCCCTTGCAAAGCAAGAAAGCTTCGAGGTTATTTCGGCTTTAACCCTGGGATACCGGAAAGAACTAAGCCCGGAAACAAGGGAAAGTTTCACGGACACAGGTGCAATGCACGTACTGGCAGTAAGTGGGTTACATGTTGGCTTAATCTTCCTTTTCCTTCTTCAATTATTTAAGTTTTTAAATCGGTTAATAGGCGGGAAATGGATCAAACTCATCGTCATTAGTACTTTTCTTTGGGGCTACGCCATGATTACCGGCTTCTCCCCTTCTGTTCAGCGAGCAACGACTATGTTCACATTCCTTTTAGTTGCCGAAACATTAAACCGACGAAGCTCAATCTATAACTCCATCGCAGCATCAGCGTTCGCACTGTTGCTTATCAATCCCGACATTCTTTTTGCTGTTGGCTTTCAGCTATCTTATGCTGCTGTTCTGAGCATTGTTTACTTTTTTCCAATCATGGAAAAGCTGCTGTCATCCCAAAACCCTTTCATTAAGAAGCCTTGGCAGCTACTGTGCGTTTCTTTGTCGGCGCAAATTGGGACATTCCCGCTGAGCCTCTATTATTTCAACCAATTCCCTGTCTATTTTTGGTTAAGCAATTTCATCGTTATTCCAGCTGCCTTTGCTCTTTTAAGCACAACGTTCCTGTTCTTTCTAACTTCCGCAATACCTCCGCTTTGCCATTTTATTGCTTTCATCCTTGACAATACAAATAGCGTTTTACTCTATGGCTTACAAAAGATCAGCAAACTGCCGGGTGCTGTTGTTCAGCAAATCTCCATATCGGGTTGGGAACTCACGTGTCTATTTGCAGTCATCATCTTTTTCGTTCTCTTCATTAATTTCAAAAAAGCACGCTATCTGCAATTTGGTCTTCTCTGCTTTCTCTGTTTCCTGATCATCGGACTAAAAACAAAGTTTGATCTGCTCGACCAGCACCAAGTCATCGTCTACAAAACAAAAAATCAGACTATTCACTTTATAGATGGTAGAGAAAACTACATCTTGAGTAAAGACACAGCTAAACTTAGCAATTATCTTTACGGAAATGTGCTCACTAGGCTATGGCTAGCCCCTCCTATTATCCTACCAATCTCCTATAAAACAACTTATATAAGCAACAATTTCATACTCAATGATGATATATGTCAATTTGGTGATCAAACCTTCAATTTAGATGAGTTGCGTTCGATGAACAAGTAAATATGACATCTTCGGGACGCAACACGAACGTCTAAACTTCCTTGTTATCAACTCGTAATTCATCCTATTTAAAGTAGGCGCTTGCACTAACAGCACACGTTTAAAGTCGTACTCATTCTATAACTTTATCCCCACACAAAGCTCAACCAAAACGACTCCTTAACATCCGGCAAAAAAAAAATCAATTCCGTGGTAATTCATGTTTTTATGTGTTACTTTGCTTGGCGAATTTTAACGAAGTACGAAATACTCAATGAAAATTGTTATTGTTGGAGCTGGAGAAGTTGGGACTCACCTGGCAAAGATGTTGAGCCGCGAAGATCACGACATCGTTTTGATGGATGATGATACCGAAAAACTTAACAAACTATCCAGCCAAGTAGACCTGCTTACCATTACCGGTTACGCCAATTCTTTTAAAGATTTAAAAGATGCCGGTGTTTCAAAATCCGATTTATTAATTGCTGTTACACCTTACGAGGAACGCAATATCATGGCCTGTGTTATGGCAAAAGATATGGGCGTTGGAAGAACAGTTGCCCGCATTAATAATGCGGAATATTTGGAAGAGAAGTACAAAGAAAAACTTCGCAACCTTGGTGTTGACGAGTTGATTTACCCTGAAAGTTTGGCGGGAAAAGAAATTGCATCATCTGTAAAGCAGGTTGGAACGCGGCAGTTAATTGAGTTTTCCGGTGGCAAGCTCATCCTGATGGGGATTAAAATTCGTGAAAATGCCCCTGTTTTGAACAAATCTTTTGAGGAACTTTCGTACATCGAATCAGAAATACGTGCTGTTGCGATTAATCGCGAAAACCATACAATTATCCCTCACGGACACGACTATGTTCGCGCTGGAGATATCATCTTCTTTATCACAACCCGAAACTATATGAATAAAGTTTTTGAGTTGACCGGTAAAGAAATTTTCCCTGTTCGGAATATCATGATTCTTGGAGGTAGCCGAATTGCTCAAAAGACAGTTGAACGGTTAGGCGACCACTACAACATTAAGATCATTGAAAGCGATAAAATCCGTAGCCAAAAAATTGCCGACCGGCTCGAAAATGTCCTGGTCATAAATGGCGATGGCCGTAACCTCGAATTGCTGAAAGAAGAGCGAATCGAGCGCATGGATGCCTTCATCGCCGTAACAGGAAACTCAGAAACCAATATTTTATCGTGCCACATGGCAAAAAAACTCGGTATCAAAAGAACGGTGGCCGAGGTTGAAAATATTGACTTCATGGGAATTGCTGAAAGTATGGATATTGGTAGTTTGATCAATAAAAAGCTGATTGCTGCCAGTTACATTTACAAATACACATTGGGAGCACAAGTTGCGCAAGCAAAATGTTTGACTGCTTCGGAAGCTGAAGTATTTGAGTTTATCGCCAGCGAGGGCTCTAAAATTACACAAGCACCGGTTAAAGACCTTGGCTTCCCCGAGGATGCAACCTTGGGTGGTGTTGTCCGTGGGCAAATGGCCTTTGTTGCAAAGGGTGAGACAATCATTCAGGCAGATGACAAAGTGGTAGTATTTGCGCTTCCATCAGCCATCCGCAAACTCGATAAATTCTTTAAATAATCATCGCTCAGCATTTCAGCATATGTTTAACTTCAAAGCTATAATAAAGATTCTCGGATTCTTATTAATCGTTGAAGGCGCATTTATGCTGATTTCGATGCTGGTTGCAATTCTTTACAGTGGCCCCGATGTATCGCCTTTATTAAACTCTGCATTAATAACGCTGGGCGTTGGCGGACTTACTGTCGGTGCAATGTTCAAAGCTGAAAAAAGAATCAGCAAAAATGATGGGTTCATCATTGTTAGTCTGGTTTGGATCGTTTTCTCATTTTTCGGAAGCTTACCCTACCTGCTCAGCCATTCGATGCCAAGTCTTAGCGACGCTTTTTTCGAAACTATGTCCGGCTTTACAACCACCGGGTCATCTATATTAAATGATATTGAAGCCCTGCCACATGGAATTTTATTTTGGCGAAGCTTGACTCAATGGCTCGGAGGAATGGGAATCATCGTATTGTCTTTGGCAATCCTTCCGGTGTTTGGTATCGGCGGTATGCAGCTGTTTGCGGCCGAAGTTCCCGGTCCTGTTCCGGACAAGCTGAACCCTCGCATCCAGCAGACTGCAAAAAACCTGTGGGCGATCTATGTGTTGTTTACATTGGCAGAAGCACTGCTATTATGGCTCGGGGGAATGACTTTTTTCGATGCCATCAACCATTCTTTTACAACCATGGCAACCGGAGGTTATTCCACAAAGCAAGCATCTATCGCATACTGGGATTCTCCGTTCATCCAATATGTCATCATTTTCTTCATGTTTATTGCCGGTACCAATTTCACGTTAAGCTATAGCGCCTTTACCGGTAAGTTCGATAAGGTTTATAAAAATGAAGAATTCAAATATTACGTTCTGTTTATCGTCATTTTTACAGCGATTATATTCTCAGGCTTGTTGCTGACAACGCAGCTTGGTTACGAACAAGCATTCCGCGACACCTTATTTCAAGTTGTGTCCATCATCACGACAACAGGCTATGCTACGGCCGACTACCTCACTTGGATTCCATTCCTGATGGTATTGATTTTCACCTTGTTTTTCTTCGGTGGTAGCGCCGGATCAACAGGTGGTGGTATCAAAATCATGCGGATTGTTCTCCTTCTGAAAAACAGCTACTACGAGTTGCGTCGATTGTTGCATCCCAATGCGGTAATCCCTGTGCGTTTTAACAAGCGTTCTGTTTCGGAGCAAATTATCACCAACGTACTCGCTTTTTTCATGATCTATTTAATCATTTTCTTCGTGAGTACCATTGCGTTTACGCTGATTGAACCTGATTTGAACTCATCGATGGGAGCTGTTGCTACCTGTCTGGGAAATATTGGACCAGGTTTGGGTAAATTTGGCCCTGCCGAAAACTTCTCTCAGGTTCCGGCAATTGGAAAATGGTTCCTGTCGTTCTTAATGTTACTAGGCCGCTTAGAACTCTTTACCGTGTTGGTATTATTCTCTCCTGCATTCTGGAAGAAGTAAAACTTCTGTTTTTTGAAGCCGATTTCACAAACGACTAAAGCGTAGAATTATTGGCTCATCCCTTGACTATTCGTGAGTGCTTCGTAGTATTCGCAAAATCATGAATAATCTTAGAGCTCGACCTTGCCTTTTCCTTGACGGGTCACTTCCGGCTCCCCTGAAGTACAATCAATAACGGTAGAGGGAATATTCCCGCCAAATCCACCATCGATCACCAAGTCAACCAGTTTCTCAAATTTTTCGTCAATCAACTCCGGGTCTGTAGTATACTCCACAATCTCATCCTCATCCTTTACTGATGTAGACAAGATCGGATTCCCCAGTTCACGCACAATGGCCTGAATAATTGAATTATCGGGAACACGAATACCAACAGTCTTTTTCTTTCCCTTAAAATACTTGGGCACCTGATTATTGGCTTCTAGAATAAATGTAAAGGGACCGGGCAAGCATCGACGAATCAACTTAAAAATGTGGTTTGGAATAGGCTTGGCATAAGTTGCCAGATGACTTAAGTCACTGCAAATAAACGAAAAGTTCGACTTGGCAACATCAACACCCTTGATTCTTGCAACTCTTTCAACAGCCTTGGCATTGGTAATATCGCACCCAATCCCGTAAATTGTATCGGTTGGATATATGATAATACCACCATCACGCAGAACCTCGACAACCCGCATGATTTCCCGCTCATTCGGATTTTCATCGTAAATTTTAACAAGCATTTGCAAGAGTTTTAAAAACAGTTAAATGTAACCCAAATTTATGGAGGCCTCAAATAAATTCCCGAAATTCGCCATTCATTAGAATGAAAATGGATAGAGAAATCATTTTGACAGAAGACGGTTCACACACCTTATATGTACCCGAATTGAACGAACATTTTCATTCAGTTCACGGGGCGATACAGGAGTCAATGCACGTCTTTATTAAAAACGGGCTGTTTAAATCTGTAAAACAAGAGCTTTGCATTTTTGAAGTAGGGTTTGGAACCGGATTAAATGCACTGCTGACTTTGGCAAACAAGGGAGATAAAACCATTCACTATTATAGTATTGAAAAATACCCGCTGAAGCCGGAAGAGTATTCATTGTTAAACTTCACCCAACAGTTGCCTGAAAGTTTATCTCAACAGTTTGAACTAATGCATCAATCAGAATGGAACAGTGCCCAACAAATTGAGCGCGGATTTCAACTGACTAAGATAGATGCCGACCTGACCATTTTCAACTTTGACGTACTTCCCAAATTCGATTTGGTCTATTTTGATGCCTTTGCACCAAACAAGCAACCGACGATGTGGGACGAAAACTTGTTTGCCAAAATTGCTGCCCATACGAATGCGGGTGGATTATTTGTAACTTACTGTGCACAAGGTGAAGTACGGAGAAAACTAATGCGAAGCGGCTTCGAAATGCAACGAGTACCAGGCCCTCCTGGCAAAAAGGAAATGTTATTCGGGGAGAAACCTGCATAGATTAAGTCAGTTCGAAAAATTACCCTATCTTCGTAGCTCATAAAAAAATAGAATATGTCAGAACAAAACGAAAACAAACGATTGGAAGATTTCAGCTATGCTCTTGGATTGAGCATTGCAAGCAATCTAATTCAGTCGGGTGTAAAAACAGTTGACCCGGAAAATTTCATGAATGCGATTGAAGATGCATTTACCGGCAAGCAACCTAAGTTAAGCGTACAGCAAGCCAATCAAATTCTGCAGGACTTCATGGCTGAACAACAAAGCGGAGAAGCGACTCAAAACCTGGAAGCAGGTGTTAAATTCTTAGCCGAAAATCAAAAAGATCCTGAGGTTACAGAAACTGTGAGCGGCCTACAATATAAAGTATTGGTTGACGGCGATGGTGAAAAGCCATCAGCAACCGACGAAGTGCGTTGCCACTACCACGGTACATTAATCGACGGAACGGTATTCGATAGCTCAGTACAACGTGGCGAACCTGCGACATTCCCTGTAAACGGCGTTATTCAAGGATGGGTTGAAGCCCTTCAACTGATGTCGGTAGGATCAAAATGGCGTTTGTATATTCCATCGGACTTGGCTTATGGTGAACGTGGCGCAGGTGGTGCTATTGGTCCAAACAGCACGCTTATTTTCGATGTCGAATTATTGGAAATTGTCTAATATTACCTTAACAAATTGAATATGAATTTTAAACCTGTTCTTGTGGCAATTGCTGCAGTAACTGCATTTACAGCATGCCAGCCTAGTGGTCATTCTCCTGCGAAACTGACTACAAACATCGATTCAACAAGCTATGCTTTAGGTGTTGTAATCGGAGATATGGAAAAACAACGTATCGACGCGACTCCTGGGACGAAAGACCTTGATATGGATGTTCTTCTTTCTGCTTTAACTGAAAAATTAAAAGGAGAAGAAACGCAAATGACTCCGGATGATGCACGCAAAGTAATTCAAACATATTTTGCAGAAGCATCAAAAACCGAAGCTACAGAAAACCAGAAAAAAGGCGAAGATTTCCTGGCTGCTAACAAAGAAAAACCGGGTATTACAACAACCGAAAGTGGTCTTCAATATGAAGTATTGGTTGAAGGTACAGGCCCAAAACCAACTTTAGACGACAAAGTGAAATGTCACTATACAGGTACACTGATTGACGGAACTGTTTTCGACAGCTCTGTTGAGCGTGGCGAACCTGCAGAATTCCCCGTTAAAGGCGTAATCAAAGGTTGGACAGAAGCCCTTCAAATGATGCCTGTTGGTTCAAAATGGAAATTGTATGTTCCTTCAGAGCTTGCATACGGTGAGCGTGGTGCAGGACAAGACATTGCACCAAACTCAGCATTGATTTTCGAAGTTGAATTACTTGAAATTGAGAA
>QKCF01000479.1 GCA_003246935.1 Sunxiuqinia sp.
GCGCCAACGAACATTTCAGTGCTGAACCTTGCCTTCTATCCGGAAGAGCGCGGTCCGTATAATTTCGATAGTGCTCCTTCTTCTTATTCTGCCGGGTTGAATGCCGATGGTACGCTGGCCGACCCTGAATCACGCTGGGGGGGGATCATGCGAAAAATTACAACCACCGATTTTGAATCGGCAAACATCGAATACATTGAATTCTGGATGATGGATCCGTTTGTGAATGATACAACGGGAAGCATGGACGGTGGGGATCTGTATTTTAACTTAGGTGAAGTTTCCGAAGATGTATTGAAGGACTCACGCAAAGGTTTTGAAAATGGCTTACCCGAGTCGGCTCTTGTTACTAATGTTGATACAACCGTTTGGGGGCGCGTGGCTACAACTACTCAGCTAACCAAAAGCTTTGTGTCGGATGATGCAATTATTCACAACCAGGATATCGGTTTTGATGGTTTGTCGGATGCTGATGAGCAGACATTCTTTGACAGTTACCTGAATGGTGTGAAGAATATCCTGAGTCCCGATGCTTTCAACGATTACAGTGCTGACCCCGCCGGTGATGACTACCACTATTTCAGGGGTAGTGATTACGATCAGGAGCAGCTCGGAATCCTGGATCGTTATAAAAAGTTCAATGGCCCTGAAGGAAACTCAGTACCCGCATCTTTATCTCCTGAGTCGTATACTACTTCTGCATCAACTTTGCCTGATGTTGAGGACGTTAATACAGATAACACGTTGAACGAGTATGAGCGTTACTACCAGTATCGCGTAAGTCTCCGTCCGCAGGATATGAATGTTGGTGAAAATTTCATCTCGGATGTTCGCACAGCTTCTGTAACGATGGCTAATGGTACGGTAAGCGATGTTAAATGGTATCAGTTCAAAGTGCCTGTCAGAAAACCGGAAGAAGTTGTCGGATCGATCTCTGATTTCAGTTCGATTCGTTTCATGCGGTTGTTCCTGAACCATTTTGATCAGCCGATCGTACTTCGTTTTGCAACCTTGGATCTTGTTCGTGCCGATTGGAGAATTTATACCGACGACCTTGAAGAGAACAGTAACAACCTTGGAACAAATACAAACTTTTCTGTTTCTGCTGTCAATGTTGAAGAAAACAGCGATCGTACTCCCGTGAACTATGTGCTTCCTCCAAAGATTGATCGTGTTATCGACCCGTCGAATGCGCAGCTACTGCAGTTGAACGAACAAGCCATGACTTTGGACGTTAAAAACCTAGAACAGGGTGATGCGCGAGCTGCTTATAAAACGATTAACCTCGACTTCAGACCTTATAAGACGTTGAAACTGGATGTTCACGCAGAGGCAATCGAAGGAGAAGATCTTCGGGATGACGACTTGTACTTTTTCATGCGTATAGGATCGGACTACAGTGATAATTACTACGAATACGAAATACCTCTTAAGCTAACTGATCCCGGTGTTTATAATGGTGATTTAGAGACGGATCGTTACCTGGTTTGGCCGGACGAAAACCGAATTAATATTCCGCTTTCGGTATTTACAGATACCAAGCTTGACAGGAATGCAGACATGCGTGCTGCCGGTTCGACAGTGCAGCTGACTGATATTTATGAGAAGGTACACGAAGGATATAACAACGACAAAAACCTGATAAAGATTAAAGGTAGTCCGAACCTGGGGAACGTCTCTGTTATGATGATGGGGATTCGTAATAAGTCGGGTAATTTAACGACGGCTCCGAAGTCAATTGACGTTTGGGTGAATGAGCTTCGCCTGACCAACTTGACTAACAGCGGAGGTTGGGCGGCGAATACGCGTGTGTCAACCAAACTGGCTGATTTGGGAACTGTTGTTTTTGCAGGTAGCTACCGTTCTGCCGGTTTTGGAAGTATCGATAAAAGTGCATCAGAACGTTCTACCGAAGATTTGATGCAATACGATATTTCATCCAATTTTGATTTAGGCCGGTTTTTCCCTGATAAGGCGAGAGTGAAAATTCCATTGTATGTTGGTGTTTCCAAGTCGATAAGCAATCCGGAATACAACCCGCTGGATCCTGATATTACGATGCAAGAAACCTATTCAACCCTGACCTCGAAAGCAGAGCGGGATTCTGTGAAGAAATTGGTTCAGGATTATTCAAAGCGGACAAGTATTGTTTTGAATAATGTGAAGGTTGACAAGACAAATAAATCGGGAACTCCGCGTTTGTACGATCCGGCAAACTTCTCGGCTTCTTTTGCATTCAATAAGCAAAAAGACCGCGATGTAAACACGCAATACAGTATTGAGAAGAGTTATCGTTTGGCGTTAAACTACAACTTTAATACTCGTCCGAAAATATATGAGCCGCTCAAGCAAGTGAAGTTTCTGCGCAATAATGCGTTCCGCCTTATTCGCGACTTTAACTTCTATCTAATGCCAACGCAGATATCGTATCGGAACGAATTATACCGCTATTACTATGAGTTGCAGTCGAGAAACATCTCCGATCCGGACGTGGTTATTCCACTGACTGTAGAGAAGGATTTCCTTTGGCGAAGAAACTTTGACTTAAAATATAATTTGACGCGGTCGCTCAAAATCGATTTTTCATCTCAGGGAACTGCTCGTATTGATGAGCCGGAAGGTCGAATCAATCGCGCTGATGATGATTACCAACTGAAGAAAGATTCTATTCTTCGGAACCTTTTTGATTTGGGACGTCCGATCTTGTATCACCACTCGTTGAATGTTACCTACCAGGTTCCGCTCAACAAGATCCCGGCTTTTAACTGGGTTACTGCGACAGGAAGATACCAGGCTTTGTATGATTGGACTGCTGGGTCAATAACCGATGAAGCCGTTGAGTTAGGAAATGTGATCGAAAACTCCAGGATTGTTCAGGGGAATGGCCAGCTTTCACTGACTAACCTCTACAACAAGGTGAACTTCTTGAAGGAGGTGAACCAAAGATTTGGTGCCAGCACGCGATCGGCACGAAGTTCACGAAGCCGTGTAAATGCTGCCGCTACCAGGAAAAAAGAGGATAATGATTTCCGCATTAAGGAAGTATCATACAAAAAAGGAAAATTGAGCGTTGAGGCCCGTAAGCCTGTTGTGATCGAGCATAACCTAAAAACAACAGATGTTCAGGTGAAGGTTTATAACGAAGACGGTCAGCAAATTCGAGGTGTAATGAAGGTTTTGGATGAAAACCGACTAAGTTTTGAAAGCAGAACACCGATCGAAAAAGCTCGCGTTGAGGTAACAGGCAAGCGTAAGATTGAAAACAGCATGTTTTACAAAGCGAGCCAATATGCGGCGCGCACTGCGATGATGGTGAAAAACTTTTCTGTTACTTACACTGGGTCAGATGGTACTTACCTGCCGGGCTTCATGCCGGAGCCAAGTATTTTTGGTTCGGGACATTATACGCCCGATGCGACTACGTTCGGCAACATCGCTTCTTCAACTGCTCCGGGAATCGGTTTCCTGATGGGTTGGCAGGATAGTGATTTTGCGAAGAAGGCTGCAGAGAAAGGTTGGATAACAAAAGATACAACATTGAATAATGCTTACCTGATGAGTACTAACAAAGCGTGGACGTTCCGGGCCAATGTTGAACCGTTGCCATTCCTTACGATTGATTTGACCGGCTCTCACTCGATGTCGGAAAATATGAGCGAATACTATTTGTATGACGAGATAGACGATGTGTTCAACCCGACCAGCCGAACTGTTAGTGGTAGCTTCTCAATGTCGATTAATACGCTGGGAACCGCTTTTAGCAAAATGGGGGGAGCAGACGTTGAGGCACCCAAAGCTTATCAGGAACTACTCGATAATCGCTATATTATTGCTCACCGTCTGTCAGCACGCCGTATAGCTAATCCAGCCGCGGACTATAATAACATTGGTGATAATCCGGAAACCGACTATCCTTATGGCTATGGTCCAACATCGCAGGAAGTTTTAATCCCATCATTCATTGCTGCTTATACAGGCCAGTCTGCCGAAAAAGTTTCGCTGGAACCATTCCCTTCGTTGAAGTATATGCGGCCAAACTGGCGAGTCACCTATAACGGTGTAGTTTCGAAAATTGAAGGTCTGAATAAAGTGATGAAGTCTATGAGTCTAAGTCAGACTTATCGCTCGACATACAACGTTGGTTCTTATGCAACCAACCTGAATTACGACGATCAGCTATACAGCGACGGCTGGAGCTATGTAACCAATAGCTCGGGCAACTTTGTACCGCAATTCGATATCGCTTCAGTTAATATTACCGAGTTGTTTAACCCGCTGCTCAATGTTGATGTTACCTGGTTGAATGACCTTTCAACCACTTTCCAGATTAACCGAACACGTAACCTCACCTTGAATTTTGCCAATGTGCAGTTGACGGAGGTTCGCAGTAATGAAGTTTCAGTGGGGATGGGCTATCGTTTCCCGCGGATGGACTTGATTATTAAATCGAAAAGCGGGCAGAAGGCCTATTCGAACGATTTGAATATCAACATGGCATTAGCGTTCGCTAAGAATAAGACCGTACTTAGAAAACTGACAGAAGAAGAAAATCAGTTAACAGCCGGTCAGAAAAAAGTGACGATCAAAACTACTGCCGATTACATGTTGAGCGATCGCTTCCAGTTGCGTTTGTACTACGACAAGGTTGTGAATAATCCGTTTACTTCATCTTCTTATCCAACTAAAACCACCAGTTTTGGTATGAGTTTCCGCTTTACCCTGGCACAGTAGAAGCTAAAGTTTAGAGTTTCAAGTTCCAGATTTTAGGAAAGAATAATCACAACTTATAATTCTGAATTATTCGAGTTGTAGGAGTCTTTGGCTTGTAGTCAAATTAAATGTAATTTTGTGGCCGATTCAGTTGAAAATATGGAGAGAAGAGATATTGAAATTATGGCCCCGGTGGGGTCTTATGAGTCACTGGCGGCAGCTATTCAAGCAGGTGCCGGGTCGGTTTACTTTGGAGTTGAAGGCCTGAATATGCGCTCGCGTTCGTCCAACAATTTTACCTTGGATGATTTGCGTACCATTGCCGAGCGTGCCCACAGTCATGGCGTGAAAACATATCTGACGGTAAACACCATCATTTTTGATTATGAGCTCGAAAAGTTGCATGAGGTAATTGATGCAGCTAAGGAAGCGGGTATTTCGGCAATTATTGCCAGCGACGTCTCCGCGATTTTGTATGCGAGGTCCATTGGTGTAGAAGTGCACATTTCTACCCAGGTAAACATTACCAACATTGAGGCGGTGAAGTTTTATGCCCAATTTGCCGATGTGGTTGTGTTGGCGCGCGAGATGGATATGGATAAAGTGAAAGCCATCAGTGATCAAATTCGGGAACAAGATATTCGAGGGCCGAAAGGTAAACTGGTACAAATTGAAATGTTTGTACACGGTGCACTTTGCATGGCTGTTTCGGGCAAGTGCTACCTAAGCCTGCACGAGATGAACAGCTCGGCAAACCGTGGTAGCTGTATGCAAACCTGCCGTCGCTCGTATACGGTAACCGATAACGACACAGGTGCTGAGCTTGAAGTGGATAACGAATACATCATGTCGCCCAAGGATTTGAAGACAATTCACTTCTTGAATAAACTATTGGATGCCGGTGTTTCAGTGTTGAAAGTTGAAGGACGTGCTCGGGCTCCGGAATACGTGAAAACAGTCGTTGAGTGCTACCACGAGGCAGTGGATGCATACTTTGACGGCCAATTTACCGATGAGCGGATTGCTGAGTGGGATACCCGTTTAAAGACTGTGTTCAATCGCGGTTTTTGGGATGGCTACTATTTGGGGCAACGTATAGGCGAGTGGAGTAAAAATTACGGCTCATTAGCTACCGAACGCAAAATCTACATTGGTAAGGGGATGAATTATTTCCCGAATATTAGTGTTGCCGAGTTCAAGATGGAATCCGGAACGCTGAAGGTTGGCGATAAGATTCTGGTAACCGGTCCTAGTTCTGGTGTTATTGAAACGGTCATTGAAGAAATTCGGGTCGACTTGAAACCTGTCGAAGAGACGAAGAAAGGCGAGCTGTTTTCAATCAAGTTGTCGGAGAAGATCCGTCGATCAGACAAGTTATATAAAATTGTTCCTGCCAAGGAAATTAAGAATCGTCAGTAGTTGTCGGACGATCTTTTAGGCTGGTAAAAAAGGAGCTTCTTTCACTTTAATTCTGTGTAATTCTTAAGTTAAGGAAGCTCTTTTGCTTTATTAATCTTTCTAAACTTCCTATTTTTGAACAAAACCCCTTCGATATGCGAAAGTTTCTGCTCCCCCTAGTTTTGTTATTGATCGTTGTTTTGGGTTTAGCCTGGTATTTTCTGGCTAACCGCTCAACTGCTTATTCCGAAAATTCAGCTTTTCAAGCGATACCGGTTCGTACACCGGTGATTGTTGAGATTCCGGAGTTGAGATCTTTGCTAAAAGATGTGCAAGGGAATGATCCCGTCGTGGAAGAACTTAGGTCGGCTGCTTTCTTAAAGTCGTTTTGGGCAGATGTTACTGCGATTGAGAACCTGATGGCAGAGAATGAAAATTTGAGAGACGTCGTGCAAAGCAAATCGGTTTTGGTGGCTTTTAACCCGGAAGGAAAAGAAGAAGTTGAGGCTTTGTTTGCTTTGAGTTTGGACAATCGGGCTGAGCGAGATAAGCTTGTTGGGTATTTTAAGCAGCTGCAGCAAGCAGGAAAGGGAAAGCTAACGCAGCGCGAATACGATGGGAACGATGTTTACCAGTTTAGTGCCAATGGCGAGAATTATTCGTTTGCCGAGGCTAAAGGGATTTTCCTGTTTAGTCGCAATGCTATCTTTGTTGAAGAAGGTATTCGTCAAACGCGCTCGGAGAACCTGTATAATCAGGAGCAGTTTAAGCAACTCTACAACACCGTAAGCAGTAGTTCTGCCTGCAATGTTTTTGTCAATCATAAGAAGCTTTCGCTACTGCTTGAAAAGATTGTAGCTCCCGATTTTCGGAAGACCATCCGTCAGTTTGCAAACTTTTCGGATTGGAGTGAATTGGACGTAAATATGAAGCAATCTCAGTTCTGGATGAACGGTTTCAGCGAAGCCGGCGGCACTTTCGATAATTATCTGAATGTGCTGAAAAATCAAACAGGCCAACGTTTCCGGATGGATCGTGTGTTATCGGCCAATACCAGCATGTTTGTCAATTTCAGCTTAGACAACTTTAAGCGGTTTCAGGAAGATTATGTGGCGTTTTTAAAGAAGCAGGGAGGAAGTGATTTTTACAACCGGGAAACAGCATTGACAAATGCTGAAAACGGAGGAAAAAGGGCGCTTATTCCGCTTTTTGAAGAAATAGGGGATAATGATTTCGCGATGGCCTATGGATCCGTTATGCAAAACGATCCGACACTGAATCGGTTTTTCATTGCGAAAGTGAAAAGCCAATCGGCTACAAAAGAGCTATTGCTCCCGATCCTGGAAAACTTTGCGAAGTCGGCCAAAAAGACTTTAGTCGATACCGAGACCAAATACCAACTGCAGAAAGATGTTGTTTATTCGATTTACGAGTTCCCGATTCCGGATCTGGCAAGTCTACTGTTCGGGAAAGTATTTTCGGGTGTGGCTTGTAACTACCTTTGCTTTTACGATAACTACCTGGTTTTTGCGGATAATGAGGCTGCTTTGAAGAATTATATCCACGATTTAGTGTTGTCGGCTACGCTGGAGAAGGATATCCATTTTCAGAAATTTCAGGAAGAGATGGCGTCGCGTTCAAGCGTATATTTCTATCTAAACTTCTCGAAAGCATTCAACCTGGGGACTTATTATTTGAGTGAGGATGCCTTCGCATCGGTGAAGGAGCACGAAGATCTATTTCGTAAATTCTATGCTTTGGGATGGCAAATTTCGGCAAACTCAGGTTCATTTCTCAATAATCTGTACCTGCGTTTCGATCCAGTTATGAAGGTCGATCCTCAAACAGTGTGGCAAAGTAAGCTTGACACTACCATCTGGATCAAGCCTCAAATTGTGACCAATCACAACGATAGGCAAAACAAGGAGGTGATTGTACAGGATAACGCCAACAATCTTTACCTGATTAACAAAGAGGGTGTGCGGCTGTGGAAGGTGAAGCTCTCGGATAAGATTTTGGGCGATGTTTACCAGGTTGATTATTATCGCAACGGAAAATTGCAGTACCTGTTTAATACAAAAGACAAGCTGTATTTGCTCGATCGTAACGGGAATCACGTTGCTAAGTTTCCTGTTAGTTTCCGGTCGCCCGCAACCAATGGTGTGGCTCTTTTCGATTATGACAACAATCGCGATTATCGCTTCTTTATCGCTTGCGAAAACAAAGAAATTTACTGCTACGATCGTGATGGCCGTGTAGTTGATGGTTGGAAGTCGGGAAAAACAGATGGGGTTGTTACTAACCAGATACAACACTTCCGAATCGATGGCAAAGACTATATTGCCTGTGCTGACCAGTACAAGACCTATATTTACGATCGTCAGGGGAGTTTACGGGTGAAAACGACAGATAACTTCGAGCACTCGGGAAATCAGCTTTACCTGGTTAAAGCAGGGCAGTTTGCATTGGCTACAACCGATGTAAAAGGGCTGGTGCATATTCAATATTTCAACGGCCAGTCAAAAACGGTTGATCTGGGAAAATTCAGCAAAGACCACTTCTTTGTAGTTGATGATCTGAATAATGACGGACAATCGGATTTTGTAATTGCCGATGGCAAAGAGTTGACATGTTACAGCGATAGAGGAAAGGATCTGATGGAGTACGAGTTCTCAAGTCCGATCAGTAACCGCCCGAATATCTATACCTTTGCAAATAACGATAAGAAAGTCGGAGTTGTGTGCCATAACGAGAACCGGGTTTACCTGCTTAACATGAACGGTAAATTGTACAATGGCTTCCCGCTTCAGGGAAATACCGATTTCAGTATTGGTTACATGAGTCGTGCGAACAACTATTTCAACCTGTTGGTTGGTAATGAAGACAATAGTTTCTTCAACTATAAGGTTGAGTAAGGAAAAGAGCCGGAACAAAAGAAGAAGTTTCCACAAAAATACAAAAGGTTTCACCCGCAAAGTGAGACCTTTTTTGATGCAAAGGTTGCAACCATTAATAGCTATTGGCATGTCTAAAAATAAAACAGACAAAAGTATCTTATTTTGATTTATCGCGTAGACCAAAGAACCTGATACCGGAGTAGTATCAGGCCAAAGACCCCAAGTCATTAAAATTGAGGAGGATTTATTATGGGAAGAATTAAAGTAGTACGCTGTAGCGATTCGGGTATAGATTGTAATTTCGTTGCCCGCTCCGAATCTGAGGAAGATCTGTTGAACCAAGTCGCAAAGCATGCACAAGAGGTACATGGTATGGAAATGAATGAAGAACTGGTGCAAAAAGTTAAATCACTTATTCACGAAGAGGAGCAAGTGAGTTGATTAACTGTTTTATCCCCACCCCGAAGAACATCGAAAGACTTTGGATTGCTCGCTGCAACACCCC